>JBQCEF010000001.1:0-5787 GCA_051960495.1 Nocardioides sp.
GGCTTCACCGCGGCGTCGACGAGCGTCGTCATCGCCCGCTCGTACTCGCGGTACTCGCGCAGCACCTCGCTCGAGATCGACACCGTGGCCTCGGGGTGCACCTCGGCGAGGACCGCCCGCATCGCGATCTCGTGCGCGTCGTTGGCGTAGGAGTGCAGGAAGCACACCCCGATCGTGTTGATCCCCTGGTCGCGGAACCACGCGGCGACCGCCATCGCCCGCTCGGCGTCGAACGGCCGGATCTCCTCGCCGTCGACGTTCATCCGGCCCGGCACGGTCTTGACGCGGTGGGCCGGCACGATCCGCTCCGGCTTCACCCAGAAGTAGGAGTTGCCGTAGCCGTCGGGCACCGACTGGCGGGCGATCTCGAGCATGAACTCGTAGCCGTCGGTGGTGATGAAGCCGAGGTTCTCGACCTTGCCCTCGAGCAGCTTGTTGGTGGCGACGGTCGTGCCGTGGCTCACCGCGCTCACCGCGTCGCCGCCCAGCCCCAGGGTCTCCAGCACCTTGCGCACGCCGGTCATGAAGCCGATCGCCGGGTCGGCGGGCGTCGAGGGCGTCTTGGTGACGGCGAGCTCACCGGTGTGCTCGTCGACCGCGACGACGTCGGTGAACGTGCCGCCGGTGTCGATGCCGATCCGGATGCTGCGGAGCTCGGCGGGGTCGGTCATCGGGTCCCGTCCTCGGGTGTCGTGCCGGGCTTGAGGGGCGGCCGCCGGTCACCGACACGGGTGAGCTGCTCGTAGGCGTGTCCGACCTCGAGCAGCAGCCGCTCGTTGCGTGGCGCGGCGACGATCTGGATGCCGACGGGCCAGCCCTCGCGGGTGAAACCGGCGGGGACGGACAGCGCCGGGCAGCCGGTCACGGTGATCAGGAACGCCGAGCGCATCCAGTCCAGGTAGGTTTCCTGGGCCTGGCCGTTGATCGTCGTGGGGTACTCCTCCCCTGCGTCGAACGGCGGGACCTGGCTGACCGGGAGCACGAGCACGTCGTACTTCTCGAAGAAGACCCGGACCTTCTCGCCGAGCGTGGTCAGGCGCTGGTACGCCGCTGCGACGTCCTGGCCGGTGAGGCCGGCGCCCGCGCGGATGTTGTCGGCCAGCGACGCCTTGAACGCATCCGGCCTCCGCTCCAGCAGCGCACCGAACCGCGCCTGGAACAGCCAGGCCCGCAGGGTGCGGAACGTCGCCTCCGCACCCGTCACGTCGGGGTGGTCGTCGCTCACCCGGGCACCGGCGCCGGAGAGTACGTCGCCCTGCGCGCGGACGATCCGCGCGACCTAGTCGTCGACCTGGAACGCTCCGCCGAGGTCGGTCGACAGCGCGACCCGCAGCCCGGTGAGGTCGCCGGCGAACGGGGGCGCGAACCTGTCGCCGGGTGTCTCGAGCGACAGGGGCGCCCGGGTGCTCGGCCCGGCGATCACCGACAGCAGCAGCGCGAGGTCCTCGACGCTGCGGGCCATCGGGCCGCCCACCGAGGTCATCTCCCAGGCATTGGTGGTGGGCCAGGCGGGCACGCGGCCGACGCTGGGCCGCAGACCGACGACGTTGCAGAACGAGGCCGGGTTGCGCAACGAGCCGCCCATGTCGCTGCCGTCGGCGAGCGGCACCATGCCGGACGCCAGGGCCGCCGCCGCTCCCCCGCTCGATCCGCCTGCGGACCGGCTCAGGTCGTAGGGGTTGCGGGTGGTGCCGAAGATCGGGTTGAACGTGTGGGAGCCGGCCGCCCACTCAGGGACGTTCGTCTTGCCGAGGACGACCGCGCCGGCCTTGCGGATCCGTTCGACGATGAGCTCGTCGCGCTTCGGCACGTGCGTCTCGCGCAGCGGCGACCCGAACGTGGTCGTCCAGCCGGCCACCTCGTGGGTGTCCTTGAACGCGTGCGGCAGCCCGTGCAGAGGTCCCGGCGGCTCTCCCGAGGCGGTCCGCTCGTCGGCCGCGGCGGCCTCGGCGCGCGAACGCTCCGGGTCCATCGAGACGACCGCGTTGACCGCCGGGTTCACCTCCGCGATCCGGTCCAGGTGCAGCTCGAGCAGCTCCCGCGCGGAGATCCGCCGCTCGCGCACGGCACGGGCCATCTCCCGGGCGGTGCTGTAGACGTCGATGTCGCTCATGTGAGAAGTCAGCTCAGTCCCTGCGTCGCCCGGCGATCCAGCCCCCGACAAGCGCGCCGACCAGGGCGGCGGCCGCTCCGACGGCCACCCCCATGACGAATCCGGGACCGGGCGCGGCGACGCTCGGAGCCGCCGCCCCCGGCGCCGTGAAGACTGCACCGGCTGCCGGCTTCCCCGCGGAACCGGGGGCGCCGAAACCATCCGGCCTCGCTGCGCTCGGCCTCCCGCCGGACCCATCCACCGTCGCCCCCGCTCCCGCGGTCCAGCCGGCTGTCGCAGCCCCGCCGCCGGTGAGTGGGCCCCCGGCACCCGGCACCACAGCGGGCACCGTCCCCGCCAGCACCGCGTCGACGTTGCGGAAGAACTCGTCGGCCATCTTCTTGGAGACGCCGGTGAGCATGCGCTGGCCGACGCCGCCGATCATTCCGCCGACAACGGCGTCCGCGTCGTAGCTGAGGATCGTCTGCCCGTCGGATCCCTCCTCGAGGATGACCATGACCTCGGCGCCGATGGTGCCGGGCGCACCGGCTCCGTGTGCCTTCATGCGGAACGATCCGGGTTGCTGCTGGTCGGTGAGGTGCACCTCGCCGTCGTACACGCCCTTGATAGCGCCCACGCCCGCGGCGACTGTCATATTGTAGGCGTCCGATCCGAGCGCCTCGAGGCGCTGGCAGCCGGGGATCGTGGCGACCAGCACGGCGGGGTCGTTGAGCGCTGCGAAAACCGTCGCGCGGTCAGCGGCGAGCGTGGACGTTCCGGAGATCTTCATCGAGGTGCCTTTCTGGAACGTGGTTTCGAGACGGGTTTCGAGTCGGGTTTCGAGACGCTCACTTCGTTCGCTCCTCAACCACCGGGGACTGTCGCAGCTCGAAGAGCTCGCTCGGGGAGATGGGCATCCGGGTGATCACGATGCCCTCGGCGTCCTCGATGGCGGCGGCGATCGCGGCGGCGCCGGGGATGACCCCGGCCTCGCCGGCTCCCTTGACGCCGAGCGGGTTCAGCGGCGACGGGGTCACCAGGTGGTCGATCTCGATCTCGGGCACCTCGGAGGCGTAGGGCATGAGGAAGTCCATGAAGGAGGCGTTGAGCAGCTGCCCGTCGGGGGCATACTCCATCCGCTCGTAGAGCGCGCCGCCGACGCCCTGCGCGACGCCGCCGTGGATCTGGCCCTCGACGATCATCGGGTTGATCAGCGTCCCGCAGTCGTGGACGACGCAGTAGCGCAGCACCCGGATGTCGGCGGTCTCCGGGTCGGTCTCGACGACCACCGCGTGCATGCCGTTGGCGAACGTCGAGCGTGGCGGCGAGTAGTAGTCGGTGCCCTCGAGCCCCGGCGCCTCGCCCTCCTCGACCGGGGGCCGCTCGGGGTCGGCCGGTGTCGCGAACTGGGTGGCGCGCTTGGACGCCTCGTCGAACGCGTAGCGCAGCGGGTTGGAGAGTACGGCGACCGCGCCGAGATCGATCTGCGCCGACGGACTGCCCTTGACCCGGACGTGCCCGTCGACGATCTCCAGGTCGTCCACCGACGCCTCGAGTGCCTGCGCGGCGATCCGCAGCGCCTTCTCCCGGACCTTGCGTGCGGTCACCGCCACGGCGCTTCCGCTCATGACCGCGGTGCGCGAGGCGAAGGTGCCCACGGCGTACTTGAACCGCCGGGTGTCCCCTGTCGTGACCCGGATCCGGTCGAACGGCACGCCGAGCTCGTCGCCCACGATCTGCGCGAGCATGGTCTGGTGGCCCTGGCCCTGGGTGGTCAGCCCGGTGGAGACGACCACGGTGCCGTCGGTCTCGACGCGGATGTGGCCGCCCTCGTAGGGTCCGACACCGGTGCCCTCGACGTAGCAGGCCAGCCCGATCCCGACCCTGCGTCCTTCGGCACGGGCCTCGTCGCGGTAGGCCTCGAAGTCGTCCCAGCCCACGAGGTTCTTGAGCTTGTCCAGCGAGCTGGGGAAGTCGCCCGAGTCGTAGAGCAGCGGGCGCCCGTCCTGGAAGATCAGCCCCTGGTCGTAGGGCATCTCGTCGGGCTGGATGAAGTTGCGCTCGCGCACGACGGTCCGGTCCAGGCCGAGATCCCGGGCGATCGCGTCCATGGTGCGCTCCATGACGAAGCACCCCTGCGGACGCCCGGCGCCCCGGTAGGGCGTGACGATCACGGTGTTGGTGTAGAGGCTCTGGAACTCGACCCGGTAGACCCCCGGCTTGTAGGGGCCGAGCAGCTGGGTCGAGGTGATGATCGGCACGATCAGGCCGTAGGGGATGTAGGCGCCGTGGTCGTGCCAGAACTTCACCGACAGGCCGAGCAGCCGCCCGTCGTCGTCGTACCCCACCCGCACGTGGTGCAGCTGCCCGCGCTCGTGGGCGCTGGAGACGAAGTGCTCGCGCCGGTCCTCGGTCCACTTCACCGGTTGCCCGAGGCGGCAGGCGGCCCACGGGACGAGCACCTCCTCCGGCCAGGGGTGCACGATCTTGACGCCGAAGCCGCCGCCGACGTCCGGGGTCACGACCTCGACCCGGTCCACGGGGATCGCCAGCTTGGCGGCGATCGCCTGCCGCACGCTCGTCGACGTCTGCGTCGAGGTGTGCACGGTCAGGGAGCGGTCGTCGGCGTCCCACTTCGCCAGCACGCCCTTGCCCTCCAGGGGCATCGAGGCACTGCGCTCGATCGCGAGGTCGAGCTCGAGCTGGTGGGGCGCGGCGTCGATGGCGGCGTCGGCGTCGCCGGTCTGCTGCACCATCGATGCGGCGACGTTGCCGGGCACGTCGTCGTGGACGAGGTGCTCGGCGGCCCGGGCGGCCTCGATCCCGACGACGGCGGGGAGGAACTCGTAGTCGACGCGGATGCGGCCGACCACGTCCTCCGCGGTGTAGCGGCTCGACGCGACGACCATGACGATCGCCTCGCCGACGTAGTTCACCTCGTCCTTCGCCAGCGCGTACTGCGTGCGTCCGTGCGTGAGGCTGGGGTGCGGGATCAGCAGCGGCAGCGGCTCGGCGACCCGGGTGCCGTGCTCGTCCTGGTCGGCCTGCAGGTCCTCGTAGGTGTAGATCGCGACCAGCCCGTCGACGTCGAGGGCGTCGGTGACGTCGACGTCGACGATCCGCGCGTGGGCGTGCGGGCTGCGCACGAACGCCACCTCGAGCGCGTCGTGGCCGAGGTCGTCGAGGTAGCGGCCGTTGCCGGTGACCAGCCGTGGGTCCTCGACCCGGGGCACCCGCTCGCCGAACATCTTGGTGGTCATGCCTCTGCCCTCAGCTCGGCCGCACGCTGCACGGCGGCGACGATGTTCTGGTAGCCGGTGCAGCGGCACAGGTTGCCGCTGATCCCCTCCCGGATCTCGGCCTCCGACGGATGCGGGTTCTGCTCGAGCAGCCAGGCAGCCTCCATGATCATCCCCGGCGTGCAGAAGCCGCACTGGAGGCCGTGCTGGTCCCAGAACGCCTGCTGGAGCGGGTGCAGCTTGCCCCCGACCTCGGGGGTGGTCTGCGGGTGCAGCTCCGTGGCCATCCGATGCTCCTCAGCTCGCCGGTGAGGCGTCGACGGTGGCGGCAGCGACCGCGGGCGCGGACTCGGCGGCGGAGAGCTCGCCGGCGGCCTGCTGGATCGCCTTCACGATGTTCACGTAGCCGGTGCAGCGGCACAGGTTGCCGCTGATCCCCTCCCGGATCTCGGCCTC
>JBQCEF010000002.1:0-4888 GCA_051960495.1 Nocardioides sp.
AGGGGGGCCGGGGTGGAGAACCCTCCCCGGCCCCTTCTGCAACACTGCCCCAACTTCGTCACCACCTGTCCGAGCGGAGCGAGGATGTCCTCCACCTCACCCGGCCGCCTCCGACGCGGCTTCGACAAGCACTGGTACGCCTACGCGATGGTCATCCCGACCGTCCTGGTGCTCGGCGTGCTCGTCCTCTACCCGCTCGTGCAGGGCGTCTACCAGTCGTTCACCGACCTCAACGAGGCGAACGCGAAGGCCGAGATCTGCACGAAGGTGCTCGGCGGCGCCGAGACCTGCAAGCCCAACCCGCAGGCGGCGAAGTTCGTCGGGATCGACAACTACGTCGACGTGCTCAGCGGCAACGTCGGCCACTTCTGGCTGCAGTTCACCAACACGCTGGTGTGGACCTTCGCCTGCGTGCTGTTCCACTACACCCTCGGCCTCGGGCTGGCGATCCTGCTCAACCGGAAGGTTCGTGGCAGATCGATCTACCGGGTGCTGCTGATCGTCCCCTGGGCCGTGCCCGCGTTCATCAGCGCGTTCGCGTGGCGCTTCCTCTTCGACCAGAAGTTCGGCCTGATCAACGCGTCGCTGTCGGCGGTCGGCATCGACCCGGTCGCCTGGTTCGACCACCGCTGGACGGCGCTGTTCACCGCGATCGTCACCAACATCTGGCTCGGCGTGCCGTTCATGATGGTGGCGCTGCTCGGTGGCCTGCAGTCGATCCCCGCCGACCTCTACGAGGCCGCAGAGATGGACGGCACCACCGCGTGGCAGCGGTTCCGGCACGTCACCCTGCCCGGCCTGCGGCCGGTCAGCTCGACGGTGATCCTGCTCGGCACCATCTGGACGTTCAACATGTTCCCGATCATCTTCTTCGTGACCCGCGGACAGCCCGCGGGCCAGACCGAGATCCTCGTGACGGGTGCCTTCCGGGCAGCCTTCGAGGGGATCCGCAACTACTCGCTCGCCGCGACGTACGGCGTGCTGATCCTGTCCATGCTGGTGGTGTTTGCGAGCGTGTACCGCCGGGTCCTCAAGACGCAGGGAGACGTGTTCTGATGTCCGGTCTTGCTCCCGAGATCACCCCCGTCGACATCGAGGGCGCCGGTCACCGGCCGGTCCCGGCCAGGGGGCGTCGTACCCGCGGCCGGGACCACCGCAGCACGGGCGCCTCGATCGCGCTGCACGCCACGTTGGTGTTCGCGACGTTCTGCGCGTTGTTTCCCGTCGTCTGGGTGCTGCTGAGCTCCTTCAAGCCGGCGTACGCGATCCGCAGCAGCGAGATCACGCTGTTCAAGGACCCGACGTTCGCCAACTACAGGCACGTGCTCTTCGACACCAGCTTCGGCACCTGGTTCCTCAACTCGGTGATCGTCGCCGCGTTCACGATGGTGATCGGCATCTCGATGTCGGCCTCGGCCGGCTACGCGCTGAGCCGGTTCAACTTCCCCGGCAAGCGCGGCCTGATGTGGACCTTCCTGCTCACGCAGATGTTCCCGGTCGCGATCCTGATCGTGCCGATCTACACGATCATGGCGAACCTCGGCCTGATCAACACCAAGGCGTCGCTGGTCATCGCCTACTGCACGGTGGCGGTGCCGTTCTGCGCCTGGATGATGCGCGGCTACTTCGACACCATCCCCCGGGAGCTCGACGAGGCCGCGGCGCTGGACGGCCTCGGCCCGTTCGGCACGTTCTACCGGGTGATCCTCCCGCTCGCGCGGCCCGGGCTGGCGGTCACGGCGTTCTACACGTTCCTCACCGCCTGGGGCGAGGTCGCCTACGCGATCGCGTTCCTGCAGACCGAGAACAAGCTGACCCTCGGTGCCGGCCTGCAGCAGTTCGTCCCGCAGTTCAACGCGCAGTGGGAGAGCCTGACCGCGGCCGCGGTGCTGGTCACGCTGCCTGCGGGTCTCGTCTTCTTCTTCGCGCAGAAGCACCTCGTCGCCGGCCTGACGGCCGGTGGGACCAAGGGTTAGGAGCCCCGGCATGGCAACGATCACCTTCGACAAGGCGACCCGGGTCTACCCCGGCTCCGACACCCCGGCGGTGGCCGGGCTCGACCTCGAGATCGGCGACGGCGAGTTCCTGGTGCTGGTCGGTCCGTCGGGCTGCGGCAAGTCGACCAGTCTGCGCATGCTCGCGGGGCTCGAGGAGGTCACCAGCGGAGCCATCCACATCGGCGACCGCGATGTGACCTACCTGCGGCCCAAGGAGCGGGACATCGCGATGGTGTTCCAGAACTACGCGCTCTACCCGCACATGACGGTCGGCGAGAACATGGGCTTCGCACTCAAGATCGCCGGCGAGGACAAGGACGAGATCGGCCGCCGTGTCGCGGAGGCCGCGAAGATCCTCGACCTGGAGCCCTTCCTGGACCGCAAGCCGAAGGCGCTCTCGGGCGGCCAGCGCCAGCGCGTCGCGATGGGCCGGGCGATCGTCCGCCAGCCCCAGGTGTTCTGCATGGACGAGCCGCTGTCGAACCTCGACGCGAAGCTCCGGGTGTCGACGCGCACGCAGATCGCCTCGCTGCAGCGGCGGCTCGACATCACCACCGTCTACGTCACCCACGACCAGGTCGAGGCGATGACGATGGGCGACCGGGTGGCGGTGCTCAAGGACGGCGTCCTGCAGCAGGTCGACACCCCGCTGAACCTCTACTCGCGCCCGGCCAACCTCTTCGTGGCGGGCTTCATCGGGTCGCCGGCGATGAACATCGGCACCTTCCAGGTCCAGGACGGCAAGGCCACGCTCGGCAAGGCCCACGTGCCGCTGACCCGGGCGACGACCGGCGTCGCCGGCAACGAGGTCATCCTGGGCTTCCGCCCCGAGGCGCTCACCGTCGTGCCGGAGGCCACGCCGGGCGCCTTCCCCGTGCAGGTGTTGCTCGTCGAGGAGCTCGGCTCGGACGCCTACCTGTACGGCGAGCTGGTGGACGAGACCTCCGAGCGGATGACCTCGGAGCAGATCGTCGCCCGCATCGACCCCACCGACGTGCCGGCCAAGGGGTCGACGGTGTGGCTGCAGATCCGTGAAGGCAAGCAGCACGTGTTCGACGCGACGAGCGGCGAGCGGCTGCCCGACTGACGGGCTCGGGTCAGGCGGGCTCGGGTCAGACGGGCTCGGCGAGGAAGACCGGGATCTCCCGGTCGGTGCGGCGCTGGTAGTCGGCGTAGTTCGGGAACGCCGCCACGGCGCGCTCCCACCACGTGGCCTTCTCCTCGCCGCTCAGCTCGCGGACGGTCATCTCCTGCTTGACGGGGCCGTCCTGGAGCTCGATGACCGGGTGCTGCTTGAGGTTGAAGTACCACGTCGGGTGCTTCGGGGCGCCGCCCTGCGACGCGACGAGGAGGTAGCGCCCGTCGTGCTCGACGCGCATCAGCGGCGTCTTGCGGATCTTGCCGCTGCGGGCGCCGAGCGAGGTCACGATCACCACGGGCAGGCCGGTGTCGCGAAGCGTGGTTCCCTTGGTGCCGCCGGAGCTCTCGTAGAGCTCCACCTGGTCGCGGACCCACTGCTGCGTGCTGGGGACATACTCACCGGTGAGTGCCATGACGGTCATAACGCCCTGGCGGATCCGGTTGTTCCGCTGGGCGACACGTGCGCCGGGTCCTACCGTCGGTCCATGGACGAGTCGATGACGATGAACCGGGTGATCCACGCCGCTGTGCGCCGCGACCTGGGCAGGCTCGAGGCGGCCCTCGCAGCGGTCCGCGACGGCGACCGGGACCGCGCCCGCGACCTCGACCGCGCCTTCGGCTACCTCCACGGCGAGCTGGTGCGGCACCACCAGGGCGAGGACACCCACGTGTTCCCGATGTTCGCCGGCTTCGGCGTGGACCCGGCGCTGCTCGAGGCGATGGAGAGCGAGCACGAGGCGATGGCCCAGGCCCTCGCGGACACGAAGGCCGCGATGGCGTCGTACGCCGGCAGCGGGGCGAGGAGCGACGCCGACGCGGCACGCGTGAGCGTCCAGCACACCCGCGAGGTGGTCGAGAGACACCTGGGCCATGAGGAGCGCGATCTCGACCCCTTGCTGCGCGAGCACCTGGGCTCACCGGAGTGGAAGGCGGTGGAGAAGCAGCTGCGCAGCCAGCCGCCCGCGGTCGCCGGCCGGTTCTTCGCGTGGGTGCAGGACGGGATGGGCGACGACGAGCGGCGCTACCTCTCGAGCACGGTGCCCGGGCCGGTGCGCGCGGTGCTGGGCCGCGTGTTCGGGCGCGGCTACCACCGCGACATCGCGCCGGTCTGGCGGGCGTGAGCCGACCGCTCGAGCGGGCGCAGTAGCCTGCCTCGCATGCCTGAGCAGAGCCCTGAGCGCGTCTCCGAGATCTTCGACCCCGCCGCGTGGAAGGCGGTCCCGGGGTTCGAGGACCTGACCGACCTGACCTACCACCGCGCCGTCGACCACGGCACGGTGCGCATCGCGTTCGACCGGCCGGAGGTGCGCAACGCGTTCCGGCCGCACACCGTCGACGAGCTGCTCCGGGTGCTCGAGCACGCGCGAGTCAGCAGCGACGTCGGGTGCGTGATCCTCACCGGCAACGGACCGTCGCCCAAGGACGGGGGTTGGGCCTTCTGCTCGGGCGGCGACCAGCGGATCCGTGGCCGCGCCGGCTACCAGTACGCATCGGGTGAGTCCGCCGAGACCGTCGACAAGGCGAAGCTCGGCCGGCTGCACATCCTCGAGTGCCAGCGGCTGATCCGCTTCATGCCCAAGGTCGTCATCTGCGTGGTGCCGGGGTGGGCAGCCGGCGGCGGCCACTCGCTGCACGTCGTGTCCGACCTGACCCTGGCGTCGGCGGAGCACGCCCGCTTCAAGCAGACCGACGCCGACGTCGGGTCGTTCGACGGCGGCTTCGGGTCGGCGTACCTCGCCCGCCAGGTCGGG
>JBQCEF010000003.1:0-10791 GCA_051960495.1 Nocardioides sp.
CTGCGAGGAAGCCGAGCAGGAACCCGCCCGAGGAGCCGGTGGTGACGACGACGTCGTCGACCTCGACGTCGAGCCCGTGCATCCGCCGGTGGTGGCCGCAGATCGCCTGCCGCAGCTCGGGGATCCCGAGCGACTCGGTGTAGCCGAGCACCTGGCTGTCCAGCGCGCGCCGGGCGGCCTCCCGGACCGGGGCAGGAGCCGGGGTGGACGGCTGGCCCGCCACGAGGTCGACGAGGTCGCCATGGGACCGGGCCCGGCGCTGGGCGGCCGCCAGCAGGTCCATCACGTGGAACGGCGGCACGTTGGCGCGGGCCGCGACGTCGAGGCGCTCGTGCATCGTTTCACCGTAGCCTGATGGGGTGCAGATCCACGGAACGGTCGACCCACGGTTCGAGACGGTGCGCGACTCTCTCGCGGAGGTGGTGGCCGCCTCGTCCGGCACGGGGTCGGCGCTGGCGGTGTGGCACGACGGCGCCTGGGTGGTGGACCTCTGGGGCGGGTACGCCGACGCGGCCCGCACCCGGCCGTGGGCCCGCGACAGCGTCGTCATGCCCTACTCGGTCACCAAGCCGTTCGCGGCCGTCTGCGCGCTGGTCCTCGCCGATCGGGGCCGGTTGCGGCTCGACGAGCCGATGTCGACGTACTGGCCGGAGCTGCGCGCAGGCGCGTTCACCGTGCGTCAGGTGCTCTCCCACGCGTGCGGCGTCGTGGTGCTCGACGAACCCGCCCCCACCGAGGCGCTCTACGACTGGCACCGGATGTGCACGCTGCTGGCCGCCCAGGAACCGTTGTGGGCGCCGGGGGAGGGGATCGGGGAGGCGGCGCTCTTCTACGGCCACCTCGTCGGCGAGGTGGTCCGGCGCGTCGACGGGCGCAGCCTCGGCACGTTCCTGCGGGAAGAGGTGTGCGCACCGCTCGGCCTCGACTTCCAGGTCGGACTGCCCGCGGCCGACCTGGACCGCGTCGTGGACCTCACCGGCTTCGACGACGAGTTCCGCCGCCGCGGGGGCGAGGGCGACCGGCTCATGCTCCGTGCGCTCGGCAACCCGCCCGGGGCCCTGGACCCTGCCGTCGTGAACTCCGAGGCCTGGCGCCAGGCCGAGATCCCCGCGGTCAACGGGCACGGGACGGCGCGTGCCGTGGCCGGGCTGTTCCAAGCGCTGGCCACCGGCGAGCTGCTGTCGCCGGAGATGACGGCCGAGCTCACGACGGTCACCTCGGAAGGCACCGACCGGGTGGTCGGCGCGCCGGTCGCCTGGGGACTGGGCGTGTCGGTCGACCCCGACGACGGCTGGGGCATGGGCGGCACCGGCGGGAGCTTCGGCTGGTGGAGCGAGTCCGGTCGCTACGCACTCGGTTTCGTCACCGGGGATATCGCGGGGCACGACCGGGGGGAGCGGCTGGAGAACGCCGTCCGCAACGTGCTCGGCCTCGCCCCGGTGTGACCCGATCGTGCCATTGCGCGGTGACGGTGGCCGGACAAGGCTCGGAGCAGAACCCCACCTCTCGATGCGGTTCTGCACGGTCGCGGCCGCCCCTGTCCATCCCCCGGCGGGGGCGGTCGCCCGTGTGTCGACCCCTAGGATGAGGCCCACCGCCCCCTGACCCGCTGAGGTGAGTGTGAGCTTCGACGCGCACCAGCTGGACTCGGTGCTGCTGCTCGGTAGCGCCGTGATGCTCGTCGCGATCCTCGCCGTCCGGGTCTCGGTCAGGGCGGGCCTGCCCAGCCTGCTGATCTACCTGCTCATGGGCGTGGTGCTCGGCGAGGCCGGGCTCGGCATCGACTTCGAGGACGCCAACGTCGCCCACGCGCTGGGGTTCGCCGCGCTCGTGGTCATCCTGGCCGAAGGTGGTCTCACCACGCACTGGCCCGACATCCGTCCCGCGATGCCGCTCGGTGCGGCGCTCGCCACCTTGGGTGTGGCGGTCAGCGTCGCCGTCGTCGCCGTCGGCTCCCACCTGATGTTCGGCATCAGCTGGGAGCTCGCGGTGCTGCTCGGCGCGGTGACGTCCCCGACCGACTCCGCCGCGGTGTTCTCGGTGCTGCGCCGGGTGCCGCTGCCCCGGCGGCTCACCGGCGTCCTGGAGGCGGAGTCCGGCCTCAACGACGCGCCGACGGTGCTGCTGGTGACGCTGGTCAGCGCCGGCACCGTGCTCGACCACGGGGTGGCCGGCTTCGTCGGCATCGTCGTCTACGAGCTGGCCGCCGGGGTCCTCGCGGGCCTCCTCGTCGGCTTCGGGGGCGCCGCGATGATGCGCCGGGTCGCGCTGCCGTCGTCGGGGCTGTACCCGATCGCCGTGCTCGCACTGACGGTCCTCGCCTACGCCGGCACCGCCGCCCTGCACGCCTCCGGGTTCGCCGCGGTCTACACCGCCGCGCTCGTGCTCGGCAACAGCGAGCTCCCCCACCGCACGGCGACCCGGTCGTTCGCCGAGGGCCTCGCCTGGCTGGCGCAGATCGGCCTGTTCGTCATGCTGGGGCTGCTGGTCTCGCCCGGGCGGATCGACCTCGTCCACATCGGCTACGCCGTCGCCGCCGGGCTGCTGCTCACCTATGTCGCCCGGCCGCTGTCGGTGGCCGCGTGCTGGGTCTTCGGCCGCATGTCGCTTCGCGAGTCGGTGTTCGTCTCCTGGGCCGGGCTGCGCGGCGCGGTGCCGATCGTCCTGGCGACGATCCCGCTCGCCGCCGGCGTCGACCGCGCGACCGAGCTCTTCGACATCGTGTTCGTGATGGTCGTGATCTACACGCTGCTGACCGGGCCCACGCTGCCGCTCGTCGCGCGGTGGCTCAAGGTCGCCCGCCGCGGCGAACCGCGTGACCTCGACGTCGAGGCGGCGCCGCTCGAACGGATCGCCGCCGACCTCCTGCAGGTGAGCATCACGCCGAAGTCACGGATGCAGGGCGTCGAGGTCGGCGAGCTCCGGCTGCCGGTGGGGGCCTCGGTGTCCCTGGTCGTCCGCGACGGTCACACGCTCGTCCCGGACCAGCGCACCGTGCTGCGCAGTGGCGACGACCTGTTGGTGGTGACCCCCCGCAAGGTCAGGGAGAAGACGGAGGAACGGCTGCGGGCGGTCTCGCTGCGCGGCCGGCTGGCGCACTGGCTGGAGTGATCAGCAGCTGTCGTCGGAGGACTGGGTGACCTTGACCGACCGTGGCGCCCCGCGCACCAGCTTGCGGAAACCGTTTCCGACCACCAGGTAGACCCCGTCGGCGTGGTCCTCGTCGGCCGAGACCAGGTGAGGCTTCGCCTTCTTGACGAGCTGGCGCGCCACGAGCTTGCCGGCGTCCTCCTCGCCCTCGACGATCCAGACCTGGGCGCGTCGTACCTTCGCGGACGGGGCGTTGCCGATCTCGCCGCCCTTGAACCCCCGGGCGCGCAGGGCGTCGAACGTCGAGCCGGCGAGCCCGGCGCGGGTCCCGGCGTTGAAGACGTTCACCGCGACGTCCTTCGTCCGCAACCGGCCCTTGACGGGCGAGGCGGTGCAGGAGGGAGACGGCGCCGCAGCTGTCGGCTCATCCGATCCGGGGAGGGGGGCGAACAGTGCGTTGAACCCGACGACGGCGGCGATCACCAGGATCACCATCAGCACGGCGAGGGTCACGGCCGTGGTGAGGTGGCGTCGGGTCATGGGCTCAGCCTTCCACGGTGTGCACGCGGGCGTGCAGCACCAGTCGCTGTTGCAGTGCGGCGCGCAGCGCCCGGTGCAGCCCGTCCTCGAGGTAGAGCTCGCCTCGCCACTCGACGACGTGGGCGAACAGGTCGCCGAAGAACGTGGAGTCCTCGTCCAGGAGCGCCGCGAGCTGCAGGGTGTCCTTGGTGGTCACGAGCTCGTCGAGCCGCACCTGACGCGGAGGCAGCGCCGCCCAGTCCCGAGCATCCAGGTGGTGCTCCGGGTAGGGCCGTCCCGCGCCGACGCGCTTGAAGATCACGCAGGCCAGCATAGGTGGATAGGGTCACGCCATGACGGAGAGCCCGATCGCAGCAGCCGTGGCGTCCGGCTACTCCTTCGAGGGTCCTGCCCTCGAGCTCGGAGGCCTGATGCTCGACGCCGACACCCTGGGCGGCGTGCCCATCCGAATCCCGCTGGGCATGCTGAACCGGCACGGCCTGGTCGCAGGTGCCACGGGAACCGGCAAGACCAAGACCCTGCAACTGCTGGCCGAGCAGCTGTCGGCGGCGGGGGTGTCGGTGTTCGCCCCGGACGTCAAGGGCGACCTCTCCGGTCTCTCCGCACCCGGCGTCCCGGGGCCCAAGATCGACGAGCGGGCGGCGTCGGTCGGCCAGACCTGGCAGGCCCGCGGCTTTCCCGTCGAGTACTTCGCGCTGGGCGGAGAGGGCACCGGGATCCCGCTGCGCGCCACGATGAGCGCGTTCGGCCCGACGCTGCTGTCCAAGGTGCTCGGCCTCAACGAGACCCAGGAGTCGTCACTGGGCCTGGTGTTCCACTACGCCGACGCGGCCGGCCTGCCGCTGCTCGACCTGGCGGACCTGCGCGCCGTCGTGCAGTTCCTCGTCTCTGACGAGGGCAAGGGTGACCTCAAGGGCCTCGGCGGTCTCTCCTCGGCGACGGCCGGGGTGATCCTGCGCGAGCTGATCGCGTTCGAGGACCAGGGCGCCGACGCTTTCTTCGGCGAGCCCGAGTTCGAGACCGCCGACCTGATGCGCACCACCGCGGACGGCAAGGGGCTGATCTCGCTCGTCGAGCTGCCGGACCTGCAGGACCGGCCGGCGGTCTTCTCCACCTTCTTGATGTGGCTGCTCGCGGACCTCTTCCACGAGCTGCCCGAGCTAGGCGACCCCGAGAAGCCCAGCCTGGTCTTCTTCTTCGACGAGGCGCACCTGCTGTTCGCCGACGCGTCCAAGGACTTCCTGCAGGCCATCGCGCAGACGGTCCGGCTGATCCGGTCGAAGGGGGTCGGGGTCTTCTTCGTGACCCAGTCGCCCACCGACGTACCGGACGACGTGCTCGCCCAGCTCGGCTCGCGGATCCAGCACCAGCTGCGGGCGCACACGCCCAACGACGCCAAGGCGCTCAAGCAGACCGTCGACACCTACCCGACCTCGGAGTACGACGACCTCGGCGAGGTGCTCACCTCGCTTGGGATCGGCGAGGCCGTGGTCACCGTCATGAACGAGCGGGGCGCCCCGACGCCGGTCGCATGGACGCGGCTCCGGGCGCCGGAGTCGTTGATGGCGCCGGCCGACCCGGCCGCGATGCAGGCCACGGTCGCCGGCTCGGACCTGCACGCGAAATACGCCACCGCCGTCGACCGGGAGTCCGCGCGGGAGAAGCTGGCGGCCCGGCTCGAGGCGGGGGCGCAGAAGGCCAAGGCGGAGGCCCGCGCGCAGCCGGAGAAGCCCGGCGGCTCGATGTCCTACCCGAAGCCGACCAGCCGCAAGGCCCCGGCGCCGAAGCAGCGCGACGGCAACGACGTGGTCAAGGACATCATCAACTCGCCGGTCGCCAAGGACCTGATGCGCACCGCGGCACGCGAGATCTTCCGCGGCGTGTTCGGCACCGGCCGACGCTGAGCCGCGACGGGCGACCGCCCCGGGGCGGTGGGCGCCGGGGCGGTCGGGTCAGGCGGTTCGGTCGGTCAGATGCCGGTGCGCTCGGCGGCGCTGCGCTCGATCACCGGGACGAGCAGCTCCTTCTTCGCGGTGGTCGACCACACCAGGCCGCCGCCGATGAGGATGAAGGTCAGGCCCAGGCCGGCCAGCAGGCCGGAGAGCGCGGTGCCCATCTGCAGGGCGGAGGCGGTGACGGTGCCGACGCCCAGCTCGGCGACCAGACCGTGCGCGGTGCCGCTCCAGGCCTGGTCACGGGCGATGCCCTCGATCGGGTTCTCGCGGTCGAAGCCGGTCCAGTAGCGGCCGTTGACGTCGAAGTCGTAGGTGCCGGCCTTGTAGAGCTTGCCGTTGTACGTCACGTCCTCGGGCAGCACGACGGTCTGGGTGCCGTGCAGCGTGTGGTAGCTGACCGTGGCCATCTGGTACATGTACTCGCTCGCGGTGTTGACCAGCGGATCGGCCGGGTCGAAGTCGGACTCCACGACCGGGTACTTCCAGTCGTCGACGAGCAGCGACATGATCGCGTCCGCACCGGCGGTCTCGCCGCGGTCGGTGAGCTGGCCGTCCTCGTTGTAGGTCAGCTCGACGTTCTGGGCCTTGCTGAACGCCTGGAGTGAGTCGTAGCCGGCCTGCACCTTCGCGTAGGCCACACCACCGCCCACGATGAAGCCGAGCCCGAGGACCGCGAGGACGATCCCGAGAGTGCGAAGTCGTTTGGCCATGATCCGTTACACCCCTTGAGTTGGTGGTCTTGGTGTTGCAGTGACTCAAGGTTCGCGAGTCGAGCGATGGGTCCGGAGGGGGCGAAGGTCCCCAGGTGAGAGGCCCTGCGCACCCAGTTGCCGGGGGCCGTTCGGCGCGCGCCAGCAGCCACGCCGTACTCGCGAGTTCCGCATCAAGTACGGTGAGGGGACCGGTCAAGCCACGGCCGCACGTTCTTTCGAACCCGAGGGGGACGGCCTTGTACGCCGAAACCAACGAGCTCGGCCTTGCGGTCAGCACTCACTCCGACCGGACCGTCGTCACCGTCTCCGGTGAGATCGACCTCGCCACCCAGGGCGCCCTGCGCGCCCAGCTGAACGACCTCGTGGTCGCCGGCCAGGTCGACCTCGTCCTCGACCTCACCGAGGTCACCTTCGTGGACTCCACCGGCCTCGGGGCGCTCATCGGGACCCGGCGGCGCGTCCACGCCTTCCACGGCTCGTTGAGCCTGGTGATCCCCAACGAAGGGGTCATGAAGGTCTTCACGATCACCGGCCTGGAGAAGGTCTTCGACATCTACGACAGCCTCGACGCGGCGCTCGCGGACTGAGCGGCTCGCGATGAGCATGGTCGACCCGGCGCGCGTCGCTGCGCAGTACGCCAGCGAGAGCCGGCTCGACACCCGGCGCTCGGTGTGGCGCGAGTCCGACGACGGCCGCAGTCCGGTGGAGAGCGCGGCGCGGGCCATCCGCGAGGCGCAACCCACGTCGGTCCTCGAGGTCGGCTGCGGCGGCGGGCAGTTCGCCGCCCGGCTCGCCGCGGAGAACCCGCAGGCGCGGGTGGTGGCCACCGACCTCTCGCCGCGCATGGCGGAGCTCGCCGCCTCACGCGGCGTGGAGGCACACGTGGCCGACGTCGCTGCGTTGCCGTTCGGCGACGGCACCTTCGACGTGGTCGCCGCGCTGTGGATGCTCTACCACGTGCCCGACCTCGACGCGGGCCTCTCGGAGCTTCGTCGCGTGCTGCGGCCAGGAGGCCTGCTCGTCGCGGTCACGAACGGCGACGAGCACACCGCCGACCTCCGGCGCGAGGCCGGGGGCGCCCCGATGGTCACGGCGTTCAGCTCCGAGAACGGCGAGCCGGCGCTGCGGCGCCACTTCGCCGAGGTCGCCCGGGAGGACATCGCCACGCAGGCGGTGTTCGACGACCACGCCGCGGCAGCGTCGTACCTCGCGAGCTTCGACGAGGGCCTGGCCGCCGCGCTGCCCTGGTTCGAGGGACCGCGCACCTACGCGGGGGCCGCCACCGTCTTCACCGCCCGCTGAGGGGCGGCGTCAGAGGTTGACCACCCAGGCGCTGTAGAAGATCGCGAGCCCCGCGGCGGCGCAGGTCCCCGCGATGATCCAGAACCGGATCACCACCGTGACCTGCTCCCAGCCGAGCAGCTCGAAGTGGTGCTGCAGCGGCGTCATCCGGAAGATCCGCCGGCCCACGCCGGTGCGGCGCCGGGTCAGCTTGAACCACGACACCTGGAGCATCACCGAGCCGGTGACGGCCACGTACAGGCCGCCGAGGACGACCAGCAGCAGCTCGGTCCGGGTCAGCAGGGCCAGCCCGGCCATGGCGGCGCCGAGGGCGAGGGAGCCGGTGTCGCCCATGATGATCTGCGCCGGCGACGCGTTGAACCAAAGGAACCCGAAGCACGCGCCGGTCAGGGCGGCGGCCACGATCGCCAGGTCCAGCGGGGAGGCCACCTGGTAGCACAAGCCGTTCGTCGCACCGCCGGACCGGCACGGGTGGCTGTTCTGCCACACGCCGATGACGATGTAGGCGGCGAACACCATGGCCGCGCTCCCGGTCAGCAGGCCGTCGAGCCCGTCGATCAGGTTCGTGGCGTTGCTCGTGCCGGTGACCATGAACCAGATCAGCGCCATCACGATGACCCACGGCAACGCCGGTCCGAAGTCCCGCACCGCGGAGAGCCGGTGGGAGACCGCGGCGAGCGACCCGGCGCCCATCCCCGGGCGGAGCGCGAGGATCCCGAACGTGAGGGCGACGACGGTCTGGCCGACGAGCTTGGCCCGGCCCCGCAGGCCGAGGCTCCGCTGCATCCTGACCTTGATGAAGTCGTCGAGGAAGCCCACGCCGGCCATGCCCACCAGCAAGAAGAGCACCAGGAGTGCGGACCGCGTTGGTGCCTCCCAGGTCAGCAGCTTGGCGCTGCCGTAGCCGACCGCGACGGAGCCCACGATGGCGGCGCCTCCCATCGTGGGGGTGCCCCGCTTGACGTGGTGGGTCGTCGGGCCGTCCTCGCGGATCAGCTGCCCGAGGCCCCACGAGGCGAACTGGGAGATGGCCCAGCGTGTGACGAACAGCGACACCAGGAGCGCACAGCTGCCGCTGAGCAGGATGGCCTTCATGCGGACTCCGGTCGGGCGGGGGCAGAACCTCCGACGAGACCACAGCCGCGGGCCGCGCACCAAGCACATCGACGCGTGTCGCGAAGACCACGACGCCGGGCGGACTCGACGAGCCCGCCCGGCGTCGGCGCTGGTCAGCCAGCGGTGGCGGAGGATAGGGGATTCGAACCCCTGAGGGCTGTTAACCCAACCCGCTTTCCAAGCGAGCGCCATAGGCCACTAGGCGAATCCTCCGCGGGAGAGGCTACCGGTGACTATGTCCGGAGATGAAATCGCTCCCGGGTTGGGGCGTCGCAGGCCGCTGTCCTAGACTCGGCGGCAACCCCCCGTGCGGCGGCATCTCGCCCAACTCCCCCAGGGCCGGAAGGCAGCAAGGGTCAGTGAGCTCTGTCGGGTGCGCGGGGGGCCTTCTCGTCCCCGGGGCAGGTTAGGGTTCAAGACGTGGAAGCACCCCTCGCCCTCTACCGCCGCTACCGGCCGGAGACGTTCGCCGAGGTCATCGGCCAGGACCACGTCACGACGCCGCTGCGCGCGGCGCTGACCAACAACCGGGTGAACCACGCCTACCTGTTCTCCGGCCCGCGCGGCTGCGGCAAGACCACCAGCGCCCGGATCCTCGCCCGCTGCCTCAACTGCGAGCAAGGGCCCACCGACACCCCGTGCGGCGTCTGCCAGTCCTGCGTCGACCTGGCCCGCGGCGGGCCGGGGTCGATCGACGTGATCGAGATCGACGCGGCGAGCCACGGCGGTGTCGACGACGCCCGCGACCTGCGCGAGAAGGCGTTCTTCGCGCCGGTGAGCAGCCGCTACAAGATCTACATCATCGACGAGGCGCACATGGTGTCGCCGGCCGGCTTCAACGCGCTGCTCAAGCTCGTCGAGGAGCCGCCGGAGCACATCAAGTTCGTCTTCGCGACCACCGAGCCCGAGAAGGTCATCGGCACGATCCGGTCGCGGACCCACCACTACCCGTTCCGGCTGATCCCGCCGCGCACGCTGTCGGAGTACCTCCAGCAGATCTGCGACCAGGAGGGCGTCAAGGTCGACCCCGCGGCGTTGCCCCTGGTCGTCCGCGCAGGCGGCGGCTCGGCCCGCGACAGCCTGTCGATCCTCGACCAGCTGCTCGGCGGCGCCGGCACCGAGGGTGTGACTTACGAGCTGGCCACCGGCCTGCTCGGCTTCACCCCCGAGAACCTGCTCGACGAGGTCGTCGACGCGTTCGCGGCCGGGGACGGCGGCACGGTGTTCGGCGTCGTGGACAAGGTGATCGAGACCGGTCAGGACCCGCGCCGGTTCACCGAGGACCTGCTGCGCCGGCTCCGCGACCTCTTGATCATCGCCGCAGTCCCCGACGCCCCGGCCACCGGGCTGATCGACGTGCCCGAGGACCTCGCCGAGCGCCTGGTCGCCCAGGCCTCCCGGTTCGGCCGGGCCGATCTCAGCCGCGCCGCCGACCTGGTCGCCGCGGGCCTGCACGAGCTCAAGGGCGCCACCGCCCCGCGGCTGCTGCTCGAGCTGATCTGCGCCCGCGTGCTGCTGCCCGGCGCCGACCACACCACCGAGGGCGTGATGGCCCGTCTCGACCGGCTCGAGCGGCGCGCGCACATCGAGGGCACCCCCTCCGCCGCCCGCGTGGCCGAGCCTGCCGAGGCTCCCACCCGCCCAGCCGCGCCGGCGCCGGTGCACGAGGCGTCGCCGGACCCCGTGACGCCGACCGTCGCCGTGACGCCGACCGCTCCGGCCGCCGCCGTTCCCCCGCCGAGCCCGGAGCCCGCTCCCGTCGAGCAGGCCGCGCCCGCGACCTCGGCCCCCACCCCGACCCCGGTGGAGCCACCTGCCGCCGCTGCGTCGGGTGGGCTCGGCCTGGTCGAGGTACGACGCCTCTGGCCCGACATCGTCGACCGGGTGAAGCTGATCCGCCGCGTGACGTGGATGCACCTGAGCCAGCAGGCCCAGGTCGTCGCCGTGGACGAGAAGACCCTCACGCTGGGGTTCCGGACCCAGGGTGCCCGGGACAACTTCGCGGCCGGGGACGGCGGCACGGTGTTCGGCGTCGTGGACAAGGTGATCGAGACCGGTCAGGACCCGCGCCGGTT
>JBQCEF010000004.1:0-4146 GCA_051960495.1 Nocardioides sp.
GTGGCGACCCAGCCGCGGTCGACCAGCAGCAGCGGCCCGCCCGGCCGGGTCTCGAGGGGCGTGACCACGTCGACGCCCGAGGCGCCGTCGCGGGTCTGGTAGCGCACGATGATCCGCTGCTGGGGCAGGTAGCTGCCGGTCGCGCGCACCCGCCGCCACTCATCCTGCGGCCGGACCGGCCGGCCGACGGCCAGCACCTCGTCCACGGGGGCGGGCGGGAGGTGCAGGTTCTGCTCCGTCTGCGCGTTGCGCTCCTTGCGGTCCGCCAGCCGGTGGAACTGCCACTCGCCGAGCCAGTACGCGCCGTAGGCGAGCACCATCACTGCGAGCGCGAACAGCAGCCAGCGTCGGGTGAACAGGAACCTCACGGCCACGACAGTATCCGCCGTCCCCGGCGGACCGGGGCGCGCCCGGCGTGACCTCGCGCACGATGTGGGTCGGGCGCCTAGACTGTCGGGGTGAGCACCCGAGGACTGGTCGACCGCTACGGCCGCACCGCGACGGACCTGCGCGTCTCCCTGACGGACAGGTGCAACCTCCGCTGCTCGTACTGCATGCCCGCAGAGGGTCTCGACTGGCTACCCAACGACGACGTCCTCACCGACGACGAGGTGGTCCGGCTGATCGGGATCGCCGTCACGCTGCTCGGCGTGCGTGAGGTGCGGTTCACCGGCGGCGAGCCGCTGGTCCGGCGCGGGCTGGTGGACATCGTGCGCCGCACGACCGCCCTCGCGCCGCGTCCCGAGACCTCGGTGACCACGAACGCACTCGGCCTGGAGAAGCTCGCGCCCGCACTTGCAGAGGCGGGGCTCGACCGGGTCAACGTCAGTCTCGACACCGTACGACGCGACGACTTCCTCACGATCACGCGGCGTGACCGGCTCGACGACGTCGTCGCCGGACTGGAGGCCGCCAAGGCCGCCGGGCTGGGGCCCGTGAAGGTCAACGCGGTGCTGCTGCGCGGCGTCAACGACGACCAGGCTCCGGAGCTGCTGCAGTGGTGCATGGACCGCGGCTACGAGCTGCGCTTCATCGAGCAGATGCCGCTGGATGCCCAGCACGGCTGGCGGCGCGACACCATGGTCACCGCCGAGCAGATCCTGGCCTCGCTCCAGGAGGCGTTCACGCTCGAGCCGGCCGAGGAGCCTCGGGGCAGCGCGCCCGCCGAGCTGTTCCGGGTGGACGGCGGACCGCACACCGTCGGGGTCATCGCCTCGGTCACCCGGCCTTTCTGCGGGGACTGCGACCGGGTCCGGCTCACCGCCGACGGGCAGATCCGCAACTGCCTGTTCGCGCGCGAGGAGTCCGACCTCCGCACAGCGCTGCGCGCAGGTGCCGACGACGAGGAGCTGGCGGAGCGCTGGCGGGTCGCGATGTACGGCAAACTGCCCGGGCACGGCATCGACGACATCGAGTTCCTGCA
The DNA here is from genome assembly GCA_051960495.1 of Nocardioides sp. Classification (GTDB taxonomy): domain Bacteria; phylum Actinomycetota; class Actinomycetes; order Propionibacteriales; family Nocardioidaceae; genus Nocardioides_B. The sequence continues at coordinate 1,424 of JBQCEF010000004.1, forward strand.
GCCGAGCCGCTCGATGTCCGCGATCGGCGGCTGAGCGGTCCGGACCGGTCGGGCCCGGTGCGGCGAGCCGCTTTGGGCAACCGCCTCCGCGTGGTCGATGATGGCCGCATGCGCCTCTACGCCGCCATCGTGCCTCCCGAGAGTGCACGGGCCGAGCTCGCGGACCTCGTGCGCTTCGTGGCCCCGGGAACCCCTGAGCTGACGCCGGTGGCCGTGGCCGACATGCGGATGCCCGTCACGAACTTCGGCAACGTCGCGCTGCAGGATGCCGAGACGTTGCTGCAGACGCTGCGCGCGGAGTCGGTGCGCTGGCCGTGCCCCGAGCTGCGCTTCCACGGCCACGCCGCCCTCGAGTGGGAGGGGGACAAGTGCGTCTGGTCCAAGCTGGACGGCGACGTCGACGAGCTCGTCACCGTGGGGCGCGAGGTGCCGAAGGTGGTTCAGCCGCTCGGGTTCCTGGTGGACCGGCGCAAGTTCCGGCCGTGGCTGGCGGTGGGCTCCATCACCGATGCGACCACGCTGCCCTACCTCGAACGGCTGACCGCCGCGCTCGACGAGTTCAAGGGCACCGCCTGGACGCTCGAGACGCTGACGGTCTTCCGCAAGGTGCCGATCGACGAGAACGGCGTCGACGAGGTCGTCCTCGAGGAGATCCCGCTCGCGCGGTCCTGAGGCTGCTCAGACCGCCTGGGTCTCCCGGTCGGCCACGCCGCGGTTGCGGCGCAGCACCTGCACGAGCGCTTGTGCCGACATCGGCCGGTACATCAGGTAGCCCTGCGCGTAGGGCGCGTGCACGTGGTCCTTGAGGTGCTCGAGCTGGCTGGTGCGCTCGATGCCCTCGATGACCACGTCGAGGCCCAGCGCCTGGCCCATCATCGTGATGGAGCAGAGCAGCGCGCAGGACCGCTCGTCGCGGTCGATCGCGTCCGAGAACGAAGCATCGGTCTTGATGATCTTGACCGGCATGTCCTGCAGGTAGCCGATCGAGGAGAACCCCACCCCGAAGTCGTCGATGGCGAAGCCGACGCCGAGGTCGTTGATCCGGGCCATCGCCTCGATCGAGTCGGTGTCGTCGCCCACCATGTCGCGCTCGGTGATCTCGAGGATCAGCCCTGCGCCCCCCAGCTCGTCGCGAGCGTTGCGGACCTTGTCGACGAAGTCCGGCTCGCGCAGCTGGCGCGCTGAGATGTTGACCGCGATCTGCAGATCGCCGCCGGCGGCCTCGAGCAGCGCGGGAGCGTCCTCCACGGCCTTGGCCAGCACGACGTCCCCGAGAGCGACGATGAGCCCGCTCTCCTCGGCGACCTTGATGAAGATGTCCGGGGGTACGTCGACGCCGTTGGAGCTCCAACGGGCAAGCGCCTCCACCCCGGTGATCCGTCCCGTCCCGGCCCTGATCACCGGCTGGTAGACGAGGTTGAGCTCGCCGGCCCCGACCGAGGCACGCAGGGCCTCCACCAGCTCCAGCCGCTGCAGCCGGGTCCGGCCGAGCGCGCCCTCGTAGGTGACGTACTGGTTCTTGCCCCGGGCCTTCGCCTCGTACATCGCCAGGTCCGCGTTGCGCAGCAGGCTCTCGGAGGTGTCGTTGGGCTCCCCGAAGGCGACGCCGAGGCTGGCGCTCAGCGCGAGCTGGTGACCGGCGACGTCGGCCCCGGCGGACAACGACTTGAGGATCCGCTCCGCGGCCGAGTCGACCTCGCTGGGGCGGACGTCCTCGAGCAGGATCGCGAACTCGTCGCCGCCGAGGCGCGCCACGGTGTCGCTCGCCCGGACGCACGCGCGCAACCGGTCGGCGAAGTCGATGAGCACCGCGTCGCCGGCGGCGTGGCCGAACCGGTCGTTGACGGGCTTGAAGCCGTCGAGGTCGACGAACAGCAGCGCGACCCGGCTGCCACGCCGGCGCGACAGCTGCAGGGCGTGCTCGACCCGGTCGAGCAGCAGGCCACGGTTCGGCAGGTTGGTGAGGAGGTCGTGGCGGGCCAGGTGGGTCATGTCCTCGGTCAGCCGGAGCCGCGCGAACGCGTCGGAGGAGACCGCGACCATCGCATCGAGCGCCTGCTGGTCCGAGGACTGCGAGGACCGGGCGCGGTGCCGCACCGGTGCGACCAGCCAGCGGTCGTGGGCGCCGTCCTGCAGCTGGGCGCCGATCTCGTTCGGCCCGGGTGGGGTGCCGCGGACCTCGACCTGGTGCAGCCGCAGCAGGCGCCGGGCGTCGTCGATCAGTGCGTCGACCACCTGGCGACGGTCCGACAGCGTCTGCGCGCGCACCGCCGCGTCGAAGAGCACCTCGAGCCGGCGCGCGTTCTCCGTGCCTCGGGTCACCGCTCGGGTCGCGATGAGCAGCGTGGCCAGCGGGACGATGAGCAGCAGCAGGGTCCACCACGGGGGCTGGCGCACCACGACGGCCGCCAGGTAGCCCAGCGAGTCGAAGGGCACGAAGCAGATGATCGCGATGACCGTGCCGCGCTGGATGAGGTGCTCCTGGACCGGCGAGCCGTCCTCCAGGGCGACCGAGACGGCGGAGATGACGAAGTCGAGGGCGAAGTAGACCGTCGCCGCGGCCGTGACCGCGAACAGCTCGCGTGGGGTGCCGCTCTCCCCGGCCCGCACCCAGGAGAGCAGCAGTGCCGCCACCGACCCGGCGAGCGTGCCCATCCCGATGTTGAACAGCTTGATGTTGCGGCGCTTGTCGCTGGTCAGCTGGGTGCCGACCACCCCCAGCG
>JBQCEF010000005.1:0-2386 GCA_051960495.1 Nocardioides sp.
CTGCAGCTGGCCTTCCGGGAGGCCTCGGAGATCCCGGACGCACCGGGCGAGGGGCCCGGCGAGAAGCTCACGGGGCCGGTCTCGCCCACCCGTAGCGGCCGCTGACCTCGACCAGCGTCGCCCCCGAGGCGAGCAGCTCGAGATCCTCGCCCTCGACGACGAACATCGTCGGCCCCGCCACGTCGAGCACGATCGCGTCGGCGCCGTCATGGCGGGCCGCCTCGGCCGCCCGGGCGGCGGTGACCGGCACCGGCCGCGCCTGCGGGTCCCAGCGGCCCATCGACTCCCGCCCCGTGAACGCGAGCAGCGCCTGGCGGCCGTCGCGGCCGGTCATCAGCACCGTCGCCATGTCGGAAGTCTTGTCGTGGGCGAGGCCCTGCTCGTCGTGCTCGACCTCCCCGAGCACCGCCACCACCGGCACCAGCAGGCGGGCGTGCTGGAGCACAGCGAGGGTGGCCGAGTGGCGGGTGGGGTCCTGGGCGTACGACGCCAGCGCCGCGGCCACGTCCGCGGGAGCGGAGCCGTCGTCGCCGGCGAAGCCGGGGTCGGGGATCGTTCGCACGGCTCGATCCTGCCAGGTCCGTGAGCGCCTCTAGGCTGGGGCCATGGGCACCATCGACAACACGACCTGGCAGGCCCTCGGACTGACCCTGACCGTCCTCGGCCTGGTGGTGAGCGCGCTGGTCTGGCGCCGGCGCGGCGTGACCGCGGGCCTTCGGGCCGTCGCCTGGTCGCTGCTGCCGCTGGCCGCCGGGCTCACCGGCACGCTGCGCCTGCTCTGGGACATCGCCGACTCGATCGTCACCTGGGCGCTCCGGCTGGCCTTCAGCCCGGTGGTGTGGCTCGGGATCGTCCTGGCCGGCGTGTCCGTGGTGCTGTTCGTGGTGTCCGGCGTGCTGCGGCGTCGTACGTCCGGCCGGGCCACTCGTTCCGGTGAGCGGCTCGCGGTCGACAGCCGGCGGCCCTCCCCCGCCGCCGCGCCCAAGCGCGCGGGCGACGACGACCTCGCGGAGATCGAGGACATCTTGAAGCGGCACGGCATCTCGTGAGCCGTGGCCCGGCGAGCCTCGACGGGGACGTCGAGCGCCACCGCCTCGCCGCGCGGCTGTCTCGGGCGGTGGCGGCGCTGCCCGAGCAACCGACCACGCCGACGGTCGTGGTCGACCTCGACGCGTTCGACGCCAACGCCGACGACCTCGTCCGGCGGGCAGCCGGACGTCCCGTACGGGTCGCCACGAAGTCGCTGCGGGTGCCGGCCCTGATCTCGCGGGCGCTCGACCGGCCCGGTTTCCACGGCGTGCTCGCCTACTCGTTGCGCGAGGCGCTGTGGCTGCACGAGCAGGGCCTCTGCGACGACATCGTCATGGGTTACCCCACCGTCGATGCCGCCGCCCTGGACTGGCTCGTCGCGGATCTCGGAGCGGCTAGCGCCATCACGTTGATGGTCGACGACCCCGCTCAGCTGCGCCTGATCGAGGCGGCCCGGTCCCGGACCGGAGCAGACACCGAGGTCCGCGTGTGCCTCGACGTCGACGCCGCATTGCGGATGGGAGCCCTGCACGTGGGGCCGAAGCGCTCGCCCCTCCACGACCCCGCGCAGGTCGTGGCGCTGGCCCGCGAGGTGGCGGCGCGCCCCGGACTGCGGCTCGTCGGCGTGATGACCTACGAGGGCCAGGTCGCGGGGGTCCCGGACACGGTCCCGGGCCAGCGAGCACGGTCGCTCGCGGTGCGTCGGGTCAAGGCTGCGTCCGTGCGGCAGCTCACCACCCGGCGGGCCGAGGTCGCAGAGGCGCTGCGCGGCGTCGTCGACCTGGAGTTCTGGAACGCCGGCGGCTCGGGGAGCCTCGAGACGTCCGCCGCCGACCCGACCGTCACCGAGGTCACGGCCGGGTCGGGGCTGCTCGTGCCCGCTCTGTTCGACCACTACCGGGCGTTCGAGCCGCGGCCGGCGGCGTTCTTCGGGTTGCGCGTCGTCCGGCGAGCCGGCCGCTCCAGCGTGACCGTCGCCGGCGGCGGGCTGGTCGCGTCCGGCGCGGCCGGTGCTGACCGGCTCCCCCTGCCCTGGGCGCCGCCCGGCTTGCGACTCACGTCACTCGAGGGCGCCGGGGAGGTGCAGACGCCGCTCACCGGCGCGGTCCACGGGCTCTCGATCGGCGACCTGATCTGGTTCCGCCACGCGAAGTCGGGCGAGCTCGCCGAGCACGTGCGGGAGGTGCACCTGGTCTCGGACGACCGGGTTCTCGACGTGGCGCCGACCTACCGCGGCACCGGGAACGCGTGGTGACGGACACGTCCGTAGCGGCGGACGTCGTACGACGCACCTTGGCGGCGCCGGCCCGCCTCGGGGCCGGCCGGCTGCTGTGCATCGACGGACCGGCCGGCTCGG
>JBQCEF010000006.1:0-3861 GCA_051960495.1 Nocardioides sp.
CGAGGAGGTGAGCTTCTCGACCTGCGGCACCATCTCGACGCCACCCTCGAGCTTCACGGCGTGGGCGTTGGCCTCCTTCATGAACCGCACCGCGGTGTGGAAGGCCTGCTCGGCCGAGCCCTGGTAGGAACCGAACGGCAGGTCGCCGACGACCATCGCGCGCTTCGTCGACCGCGCGACGGCGCGGGTCAGCGGGAGCAGCTCGTCGACCGTGACCGGGAGCGAGGTCTCGTTGCCGAAGACGTTGTTGGACGCCGAGTCGCCGACGAGCAGCACCGGGATGCCGGCCTCGTCGAACGTCTGCGCGGCGTACTGCTCGTAGGCGGTGAGCATGGCGAACTTCTCGCCGCGCTCCTTCATCTCGCGCAGGTGATGGGTGCGCACTCGCTTGGCAGGTGCCTTGGGGGTCGCCGGGCCGGTGCCGTAGGGCGCCGCGGTCTCGCTCATGGTTCCTCCTGCTGTGCTCTCGAGGCTCCCTCGTGGAGTCCCCGGACCGTCCCCCAGGCTAGTCCCGCCGGCCGTCGATGCACCCTGTGGCGGTGCTCACTGCAGTGGCCGCAGGTCGGGCCGCTCGAGCTCGTGCATCAGACCGTGGAAGGCGACGGCGGCGCTCTCGGTCCCGCCATGAGGCGCCGCGAACCATGCGGAGTACTGCGCGATCTCGTCCAGACGCCACTCCAGGTCGAACATCTCGAGCATGGCGGGATCGGCCCGGCGGTCGGCGACGGCTCCGGTGTCGCCGGTCACCAGCCAGGTGCGCAGGTCGCGCTCGGCCGGCGCCAGCTTCAACGACTCCCAGTCGACGAGGTACCGGCGCTCGCTGGTGACGAGCTGGTTGCCCGTGTCCGGCTCGCCGTGCGTGGGCACCCAGCGGTCACGTTGCTCGCGCGCGCCCTCGGCGAGGCCGTGGTACGACGACGTCCACCGCCGGATGTCGAGCAGCCGCCCCGCCAACGCCGACCTGGCCGGCTCGCCGTGGGGGCCTTGTCGCCACGGCCTCTCGAGCTCGCGGGCCAGCGCGTCGGCGAACTCCGCGCTCACGAGCGGGCGCCACTCGACGATGCCGTCAGGGACCTTCGCGTCGTGCAGACGTCGCACCAGCGCGGCGCACTCGGCCGCCTCGGCTGCGTCGACGAAGGCACCGGATCCGGAACGTCCCGGCGTCCACACCGTGGCGCTCACCGCACCCGACGCCATGGGCACCGTGAAGCCACCGTGCGAGGCGGGCAGGCAGGGCAGCACGAACTCGAGGCCCTGCCGGGCGAGCTCCGCTGCCGCGCGGTAGGTGGCCTCCAGCTCGGTCGCGCTGCGCTTCGAGCCGAGCCGGTCGTAGGTCACGAACAGGAGCCGCCGACCTGCCCCCGATGCCGCCCAGTGGTGCGCGCCGAAGCCCACCGGCAGGTGCTCGAGCGTGTCGATCCGCTGGTCCCACTCCCGACGTACGAGGTGCAGAAGAGCAGCATCCTGGACGTCGTCCGGCGGTTCACGCATCGCGACACCCTAGCGGTGAGGTCGCGCACGACCCACCGCTCGACGGGGCGGGGGACGAGCGATCCGTGCCGAGGTTTGACAGACTCGCAACGTGGACTTCACATCGGCTTACGACCAGGGGTTCGTCCGCGTCGCGGCGTGCACGAGCGTGACCGCGATCGCCGACCCGCTCGCCAACGCCGCCTCGGTGCTGGGGCAGGCCCGCGAGCTCGACGCCGACGGCGTGCGCGTGGCGGTGTTCCCCGAGCTGGCGCTGACCGGCTACGCGGTCGACGACCTGTTCCTGCAGGAGGTCGTGCTCGACCAGGTCGAGGAGGCGCTGGCGCAGCTCGCCGACGCGTCCGCGGAACTCGGCCTGGTGCTGGTCGTCGGCGCGCCGCTGCGTTCGGGCAACCGGCTCTACAACACCGCCGTGGTCATCCACCGCGGCGAGGTCCTCGGGGTGGCGCCGAAGTCCTACCTGCCGACCTACCGCGAGTTCTACGAGCGGCGTCACTTCGCCCCCGGCGACGACCGGCGGGGCGACTCGCTGGTCCTCGGTGGCGTGCCGGTGCCGTTCGGCCCCGACCTGCTGTTCAAGGCCGTCGACGTGCCGGACCTGGTGCTGCACGTCGAGGTCTGCGAGGACATGTGGGTGCCGGTGCCGCCGAGCGCCGAGGCCGCCCTGGCCGGCGCCACCGTGCTCGTGAACCTGTCGGGCAGCCCGATCACGGTCGGCCGCGCGGAGGACCGGCGGCTGCTGGCGCGCTCGGCGTCGAGCCGGTGCCTCGCCGCCTACGTGTACGCCGCGGCCGGTGCGGGGGAGTCCACGACCGACCTGTCGTGGGACGGGCAGACGATGATCTACGAGCTCGGGGAGTGCCTCGCCGAGACCGAGCGGTTCCCCGACGGCCCGCGGCACAGCGTCGCCGACGTCGACCTGCTGCGGCTCCGGCAGGACCGGATGCGGCAGGGCACCTTCGACGACAACCGCCGCACCCTCGAGGACCGCGGCGGGCGGATGAGCTTCCGGACCGTCGAGCTCACCCTCGACCCGCCGGCCGGCGACATCGGCCTACGCCGCCGCGTGGACCGGTTCCCGTTCGTCCCCGACGACGCCGAGCGGCTCGCCCTGGACTGCTACGAGGCCTACAACATCCAGGTCTCCGGGCTCGAGCAGCGGCTGCGCCCGATCGGTCAGCCCAAGGTCGTCATCGGCGTCTCGGGCGGCCTCGACTCGACCCACGCGCTGATCGTCGCGGCGAAGGCGATGGACCGGCTCGGCCGTCCGCGCACCGACATCGAGGCGTTCACGCTCCCGGGCTTCGCCACCAGCGTCGGCACGAAGACCAACGCCACCCGGCTCGCCGAGGCGCTCGGCGTGCACTTCGAGGAGATCGACATCCGGCCCACGGCCGAGCTGATGCTCTCCGAGCTCGACCACCCCTATTCCGAGGGGGAGGCGACGTACGACGTCACCTTTGAGAACGTCCAGGCCGGCCTGCGCACCGACTACCTGTTCCGGCTGGCGAACCACCGCGGCGGGATCGTGCTCGGCACCGGCGACATGTCCGAGCTCGCGCTGGGCTGGTGCACCTACGGCGTCGGCGACCAGATGTCGCACTACGGCGTCAACGCCGGCATCCCCAAGACGCTGATCCAGCACCTGATCCGCTGGGTCATCGCGACCAACCAGCTCGAGGACGAGGCCAGCGCCGTGCTCGAGGAGATCCTCGGCCAGGAGATCTCCCCGGAGCTCGTGCCGGCCGCCGAGGGAGAGGGCCCGCAGAGCACCGAGGCCGTCATCGGCCCCTACGCGCTGCAGGACTTCACGCTGTTCCAGGTGCTGCGCTACGGGTTCCCGCCGAGCCGGATCGCGTTCCTCGCCTGGCACGCCTGGCGTGACGCGGACGCCGGCGACTGGCCGCCGAACCTCGACGAGTCCGAGCGCACCGCCTACGACCTCCCGACGATCCGGCACTGGCTCGAGGTGTTCCTCAAGCGGTACTTCGGGTTCGCCCAGTTCAAGCGCTCGGCGCTTCCGAACGGCCCCAAGGTGGTCGCCGGCGGCTCGCTGTCGCCGCGGGGCGAGTGGCGCGCCCCGTCGGACGGCAACGCGACGGCGTGGCTGGAGGAGCTGCGCCGCAACGTGCCGGAGGCCTGACCCGGCGGCGTTCACATCCCCGAAACATGACATCGTCACAATTGCGGTGCAAGGTGCCCGGCGGCAGCGCCGGGACGACTCAGGAGGGCTGATGGGCAAGCAGGAAGAGTTCGTGCTCCGTGCGCTGGAGGAGCGAGACGTTCGCTTCGTCCGGCTGTGGTTCACCGACGTCCTGGGGTCGCTGAATTCCGTCGCTGTCGCGCCCGCCGAGCTCGAGGGCGCCTTCG
>JBQCEF010000007.1:0-5953 GCA_051960495.1 Nocardioides sp.
ACCGCGGGTTCTTGGACGTCGACTTCTGGTCGATGGACACCGCCGGGGAGAGCCCCTCGATGAAGTCGACGTCGGGCTTGTCCATCTGCCCCAGGAACTGCCGGGCGTACGCCGACAGCGACTCGACGTAGCGGCGCTGGCCCTCGGCGAAGATCGTGTCGAAGGCGAGGCTCGACTTGCCCGAGCCGGACAGACCGGTGAAGACGATCAGGGCGTCGCGCGGGAGGTCGAGCGAGACGTCCTTGAGGTTGTGCTCCCGGGCTCCCCGGATGATCAGCTGGTCAGCCACGGTCCGTCCTGGTGGTCGTCAGGTAGATTCGAACAAGTGTTCGTCATGATAGCGGGGTGGTACAAGGCGACACTCCGGAGTTGGATGGGGCCCATGAGCATCGACACCGACGCCGTCCCCGACGGCAGTGACCTGCCCCACTTCGAAGAGACCATCCTCGCCACCACACGCTACCTGGCCGACATCGAGGGCCTCACCGACGACCAGGTGCGGGAGCCGAGCGCGCTCCCCGGCTGGACCCGGGCGCACGTGATCACCCACCTCTCGCGCAACGCCGACGCGCTCAGCGCGGTCCTGCACGCGGCGCAGGAAGGCCGCCAGGTGGCGATGTACCCCGACCAGGAGTCCCGCGACGCGGAGATCGAGGCCGGGGCTTCGCGGAGCGCCGCCGAGATCATCGAGGACGCCGCCGCGTCCTGGGGCCGGATGCTCCAGGCCGAGAACGAGCTCCACGACTCCCACCTCGACGTGACCTTCACCCGCCGCAGCGGCACCGAGCCGCTCTCCGTGCGCCACGTCGGGCACATCCGGCGCACGGAGGTGGAGATCCACCATGCCGACCTGCTGCTCGGCTACACCCCCGCCGACTGGCCGCACGACTTCAGTCGCGACCTCATCTCACGACGCCAGCAGGAGCTCGCCGACGGCCTGTCGATGGTGCTGTCGTCGACCGACGTCGACGGGCTCTGGAAGTTCGGTCCCGGCCACGGACCGGAGATCTCCGGCGCGGTCGGCGACCTGGCGTGGTGGCTCGTCGGCCGCGGCGACGGTTCGGCCCTGGTGTCCTCGACCGGCGAGCTGCCGCAGCTCCCCCGGTGGAGGTGAGCCGGCGATGACCTACCGCGGCACCGTCTCCCCCGGCGGCCCCCCGGATGTCCGCGAGCTCACCGACCTGGTGATCACGAAGTTCGCGGTCAGCGACATGTCCAACAACGTCTACCTGCTGCGCTGCCGGCACACCGGGGAACAGCTCCTCGTGGACGCGGCGGACGACGGGGCGGCCATCTTGTCGGTGGCGGGCGAGGACGGCCTCGCCCGCGTGGTGACCACGCACCGGCACTGGGACCACCACCGGGCGCTGGCCGAGGTGGTCGCCGCGACCGGTGCGGAGACCGTGGCCGGCGCGGATGACGCGGACGAGCTACCGGTGTCCGTGGACCGGCGGGTCCACGACGGCGACCGCGTGCCGGTCGGCCGCAGCGAGCTCGAGGTGATCCACCTCGTCGGGCACACCCCCGGCTCGATCGCGCTGCTGTACGACGACCCCGCGGGCACTCCCCACCTGTTCACAGGCGACTCGCTCTTCCCCGGCGGCGTCGGCAACACCTTCGGCGACGAGGCGGCTTTCCGCTCCCTCATCGACGACGTGGAGACGAAGGTGTTCGGTCGGCTCCCCGACGAGACGTGGTTCTACCCCGGCCACGGGGACGACTCGACGCTCGGCGCCGAGCGGCCGCACCTGGCGGAGTGGCGCGAGCGCGGCTGGTGAGCCGGCGGTCACTCCCCCAGGCCTGGCGGGCTCGCGTGGCCGGGGTTGGCGACCTGGTGGATCTCCGAGGCGTATCCCGGGGCGTCCACGTCGCGCGCCTGCGCCGAGACGTAGCCGCCGCGCGACGTGCCGCCGGGGTAGCACGAGGTCTGGTTGCAGGCCTTGACCTCCGGGCCCCAGTTGGCCCTCGCCGCGTGCGCCGGCACGCTGCCGACGAGGGTGAAGCCGATGACCGCCGCGCCGACGGCGAAGGTGCGCTTCATGATGTCTGCCTCTCCGAGCTGGTGGCTGAGAGGTAGACGCTAGGTTTCTCCGCGCGCGCCGGCGGCGACAGTCGGCCACTGCCCCAAAGTTGGGTAAAGGCCGGGCTACCGTTGCCCCCAGGCCCGGCTCAGCCGTTGGCCCAGATGTCCTCGAAGTTGGCGTCGTACTCGTTGAAGGCATCCAGCCCGGGGATCTCCAGCACGGTGTCGTCGCGCTTCAGCGCCCGGTCGGACCAGTTGTGCGAGCCCGTCCACACCTGTGCGGAGGCCGGGTCACCGTCGTACACACCGCTGATGAACAGCAGCTTCTGGTGGGTCCGGACACCCTTCACGGTGCCCTGGCTCATCGGCACCTCCGCCCGGGTCAGGACGTTGCGGACGACCGCGCCGAGGCCGGTGCCGTAGATGAGCTTGACGTCGCAGCCGTTCCGCTTCAGCTCCGCGACCTTGCGCGCGAGGTAGGTCCCCCGGTCGCCGTTCCACGCGTGCTGCGAGAGGCGGACCTTGGTGACCCGGTCGTCGAGCAGGCCATTGGCGTCCAGGTCCGTGTCGGACAGGGTGCCGTAGCCCTCGGCGGCGCCCAGGCAGGTGATCTTGTCGAGCTCCTCGTACAGCGGGTCGTCGTACTGCGTCGCGGAGGGGTCGGGGTAGAACTGCGGGCCGTAGCCGTTGATGGTCGCCTGGATGAACTGCCGGCTCTGCGGCCGGTCGGTCTTCATCTGGTCGAACACCCCGGCGTAGGTGAAGTACAGCGCCGCGTCACCGACGACGGTGTACATGTCGCTCCACTGGTTCTCCGCGTTGTTGCGGGTGATGTTGTTGGAGCCCACCATCACGATGTTCTCCGCCTGGCCGGCCTTGCTGAACAAGAACACCTTCTGGTGCATCTGGCCCTTGTCGCCGCGGCAGGACTTCTCGCAGAACATCGCGAACGAGCGCCGGTGCGAGTTCGTGCCGAGCTTGCGCTGGAGCCGCTTCTCCTGGTGGTAGGCCTTGTGCCCGTTGAAGATCATCTGCACGTTCACGCCGCGGTTGTGCGCGGCGATGAGACGGTCGGCCATCGACTTGAGGGTGAAGGAGAACACCGCGAAGCGGATCGTGGCACCCGGCGGCGTCGCGTCGATGACCTTGTTCATCTCGCGGAAGATCGCGCGCTGCTGCCCCTTGGGCCCCACTGGCCGGTTGAACGTCGCGCCGGTCGTGGGCGTGTAGTCGAGGACGCGCTGCGCAGCGGGCGCGGTGCGCGTGGACGTGGGTGCCCAGGAGAGCATCAGGGCCAGGGCGAGGCCGGTCACGAGCGCCACGATCAGGCTGCGGCGGGTCCGAGAGACGAGGGTGGTCACGACGGGGCTCCTTCGATCAGGTCGTCACACTGGCATCGATCTTCACACCAGTCACAGCAGTTGTGACAGCCCCGGACCCGAACTACCCAGGCGTAATTTCCCCCGGTGCGCCACCGGCACCTTGTCGGTGCACCCCTCCATCAGAACACTCCCGCGCCGGTTTCGCAGTGAAAGTAAAGGTCTCGGCGCGGCGAGCGGGCCCGCTCAGCGGTACGCCGGCCGCCACCACCGGGTGTAGAAGGTCCGGACGGCCACCGGCGCCTGGAAGGTCAGGAACGCGAGCAGGGCCAGCACCAGCCAGCCGTACGCAGCGAGGGGGCGCCCGGACAGGCCGAGCCAGTAGAACACCGCGGCGACGACAGCGGCGTAGAGGAGGCACTGGGCGCGGACCACCGTGACGCACCGGTCGGCGACTGCGCCGGCGTGGTCCTGGGCCCGCTCGTAGAGCGGGGCCAGCTCGGCGACGGTGGCCGGCAAGGGCACCGCCTGCCCGCCGTGCGCCGCGAGGTGGGCACGCAGGTGGTCGGCATGCGCGGCATGCATCCGCTTCGGGTCGGCGCCGGCCACGACGGCGACCGACCGGCCCCGGCTGGCGGGGCGGTGCATCTCGCCGTCGAGCCTGGCGAACCGCCGCGCGCCGGCCAGCCGGCCCGGCCAGGGAGGCACCTCGTCCCAGCGCGAGTGCGTCTCCACCCGCGACCCGGCGGTGTCGAGGCTGAACAGGTCGACGCCGGGCGACGACCAGAACCAGCCGACCCGCGCGACCGTCGACCCGTCCGGAGAGAGCAGCACCGTGCACGGGTCCGCGCCGTGCTCGAGCAGGGCCTCACGGTCGGCTCCGGAGTAGCCCGCCACCAGCGCCTGAAGTCCCCCGGGCACCACCTCGACAGCCATCCGCCCCAGCGCCCGGTAGCCCAGCTGCTCGAACCCCCGGACCACGTCGAGATGCGGCGCGGGCGGTCCGGGATCGTGCGTCCCGTCCCGGTAGACCAGCCTCAGCTTCTGCGTCCGCGCCATCCCCCGACCCCTCCGTCCCCGACCCGCCCGTGCGGCCTGCGGCGAATGTAGGACAGCGTCGGTGCCCACGGCTCGGTTTCGCCGCGAGAGGACGCCGGCAGCATGACTAGGCTGCCGCCGTGACCGTCCGTCTCGCCCTCTTCTCCGCGGAGCACGTCGCTGCCTTCGAGCGGATGGCCGACGACGAGACCGTCGCCGCCCACACGCCGTTCCCCCACCCGCTGCCGGCGGGCTTCGGCGTCCAGTGGCTGGCGCGGTACGACGCGGCACGCGCCGAGGGGACCCGGGAGGCGTTCGCCGTCATGGCCGAGGACGAGCTCGTCGGCATCGCGGTCGCGCCCCGGATCGACGCGGTCGCCCACGAGGTCGAGCTCGGGTACGTCGTGGCGCGCGGCTCGCGCGGTCGGGGCGTGGCCACCGAGGCGCTCGGCCTGCTGACCCGCTGGGCGTTCGAGGAGCGCTCCGCCGCCCGGGCCTACCTGCGGATCAACGCCGGCAACGAGGCATCGCGGCGGGTCGCGGCGCGATGCGGCTACACCTACGAGGGCACGCTCCGGTCCACGTGGTTCAAGGACGACCTGCGGGTCGACACCGAGATCTGGTCGCGGCTGCCGACCGACAGCTGACGCAACGGTCCCCGCCGCCCGGGACGGACGACGGGGACCAAGCCAGCAGGGAGACGTGCTCGTCAGAGCGCGCCCTGGCGACGGCGAGCGACGAGGACAGCCCCGCCGGCCAGCAGCCCCAGGCCGCCGACCAGAGCACCGGAGAGCATCGCGCCGGCACCGGTCTGCGGCAGGATGCCGGCCAGCGGACCGGTCACCGGCGCCGCCCGGTTGGCGCCGCGCGTCGCCTCGACACCGGCGACGGTGCCGACGCGGGCGTCGGTGGCGGCCCGCGGTCCGGCGAAGGCCTCCACGCCGGCCACCACGGCACCGGTGCGCGACTCGTCGGTCGTGGTCGTGCCGGTCGTGGTCTCGTCGTCGACCGTCGTCTCATCGGTGACCGTGCTGGTCTCCTCCGTGTCGTCCTGGGAGGTGGTCGTCTCTTCGAGGTCCTCCGACGGCGCCGTCGTTCCCCTGTTCTCCGTGGTCCCCGCCGGGCAGGCGCCGTCGGCGTCGGGGTAGACATCACCGTGGCGCAGGTGTGCGGACAGGGCGTTGTCGTCCATCGTCAGCAGGTGGTAGCCGCCGTTGCCGAGCAGGTGACAGACCGTCACCGGGGTGTGGCCGTTGCCGCGCTCGTCGCCGCGGCCCTCGTCACCGGCCTCGGCGCTCCTCGCGGAGCCGCGCTTCTCGTCCGCGCCGGTCGTGCTGCTCCCACGGCCGGTCGGACGGTTCCGGGTGCGTTCCTGGTCGCCGTCGTCGGACCGACCTCGGGCATGGCCACGGGAGTGGTCGCCGTCCTGCCGGTGTGCGGCCGACTGCCCGCCGTCGCGCGACTTGCCCTGGCCGTGGTCGTGGTCGGCCAGCGCGGGCGCGGCCGACAGTGCCGTCATCAGCAGGGCCGCGGTGACAGCGGCGCTCGAGCGGACCGTGGTGCTCTTCCTCGT
>JBQCEF010000008.1:0-2526 GCA_051960495.1 Nocardioides sp.
CCGGGGTGATGTGCGGGTAGCCGACGAGGACCCCGCGTGCCTTCGGGGCGCGCCGCTGGACCTCGTCGAGCGCGTCCTCGACGTTGCGCCCGATCGCGTCGATGCTCCCGAGCAGCGGGGCGGTGCCGGACGTGAGCGCCGTCCGGCAGGGCGAGCCGGTCGGGTCGCTGTCCCGTAGCTGCAGGCAGGTGTGGGTGAGTCGCTCGTAGAGGTCGAAGTCGTTGCCCCCGATGCCGATCGTGACCAGCGTCGTCGACCGCGACAGTGCCTTCAGCTGCGGCGGGACGCGCACGCCCTGCACGGTCGGCTGGGGGTGGGTCAGATCGCGGGTCCGTGCCCCGGCACAGCTGACGTCGACGAACTTCGCCACGTCGAGCCGCTCGGCGAGCAGGGACGGGTAGTTGTGGTCGGAGCGGAAGCAGCCCCCGGCGAGGTCGGTGGTCGGCACGAGCGGTCCGGAGGTGAAGGAGTCGCCGAGCGCGACGTACCTCTCGCCGTCCGAGGGGCCCGGTTCCGCGCTGCTCCGGGCCGCGTGCGCGGTGCTCGGCGGCGCGGTCGCAGGCGCGTCCTCGGCGGCCGGGGCGCCCGAGCACCCGGCCAGGACCAGGCCCGCCAGGACGAGCGGGATCGCTCTGCGCACGGCTCCTCCTCGGATCGGGCGGGGGTCACCGGGCGGGTGCCGGTCAGCGCGGATAACGGTCCGCCAGGTCCTCGCGTACGACGCGTCCGGCGGCGACCAGTCGCAACAGTACGGCGGCCGTCAAAGCCTGCCCGGCCATCAGCCCGATCAGCACCAGGATCTGCGCCGCACCGGCCTCGAGCGGGGTACCGCCGCCGAGCAGCACGCCGATGAAGGCGCCGGGCAGCGTCACGAGCCCCACCGTGCGGGTCTGGTCGAGGCCCGGGGTGAGGGCCTCCTTGGCGGTCGGCTGGATGACCTCGTAGGCGGCGGCGCGGCTGGTCAGGCCCACGGCCAGGCCGGCCTCGTAGGTGCCGAACCGGCCCGCGATCTCGTCGTACGCCCGCCGCCCGGTCAGGGTGGCCGCGGTCATCGTGTTGCCGATGACGATCCCGGCGATCGGGATGATCCCGGGACCGTTGAACGGCACCGTGCCGGAGCCGAGGATCAGCGCGAGCACGGGCACCGCCCCCGCGGCGATCGCGGCCATCACCCAGGGCAGCTGCGCCCGCGGCGACCCGACGCGTCCGGCCGAGGTCACGCTGGCGACCGCGAACATCAGCGCCACGAACGCCAGCGACCACCACACCGACTCCAGCGCGGCGGTGATCACCAGCGAGACGACCGCGAGCTGGACGACCGCACGCACCGCCGCCGTCAGCTGGTCGCGCTCGACCCCGAGGTCGCCCAGCCGCGAGGCGGCCACGGCGACCGCGACGAGCACGAGCAGCACCAGGGCCAGGCGCCAGTCGGGCGAGGGCGCCGTGGTGGCGGCGAGGACAGGCACGCTCCGCAGGCTACTTCTTCGCGGCGCCCAGGCTGCGGCTCGACGCCGAGGAGTAGCGGCGGTCGGGGTTGGCTCCGATCGCGTCCGGGCGCGCCGCGACCTTGCGGGTCGTTGCCTTCTTGGCGGCCTTCTTCGCAGGCTTCTTCGCGGCGGCCTTCTTCGCGGCGGCCTTCTTCGCCGCCGTCTTCCGCGCAGGCGCCTTCTTGACGGGCGTCCTCGGCTCCGGCGAGGAGTTCTCCTCGATCCACTCGTCGAGGATCCGCCACGTCGTCGTGCGGGCCGCCCGGCCGGTGAGCATGCCGAGGTGGCCGCCCGGCACGATCTCGAAGCGCAGCTTGTCGACGTTGGGCACCAGGTCGACGATCGGCCGCACGCACTGCACCGGGGCGATCCCGTCGGAGGCGCCGCCGAACGCGAGCAGCGGCGCGGTGAGGTTGGCCAGCTTGATCTCGCGGTCGTCCATCGTGACCGTCCCGGTGGCGAGCTGGTTGCCCTTGAGGATCCGGTGGTAGAGCTGCCCGAACGTCCGGCCCGGGTAGGCGATCATGTTGGCCGTGAACCGGTCGACCGCCTCGACCTGGGCGAGGAAGTCGGCGTCGTCGAGCTTGGCCGCGATCGCGATCGGCTTGGTGACGAGCTTGTTGAAGCTGGTGAGCTGGAAGGCGCGTCGTACCAGCGGCTTGGGCGCGCCACCCATCACGCGGTAGGCCTGGGTAATGAGCCCGGCCCGGTCGCCGGCCAGCCCGAGGAACGGCCGGATGGGGGCGACGAGCGGCACCTGCGTGACGTCGGTCGGGGAGCCGATCGTGGTCAGCGACGCGATCGGCAGCTCGGGCTGGTCGGCCGCGGTGAGCAGCGCGAAGATCCCGCCGAGGCTCCAGCCGACGACGTGCACGGGGCGGTCACCGGCGTTCCGGCTCACCTCGCGGATCGCGGCGGGGATGACCTCGTCGACCCAGTGCTCCATGCCGAGGGTGCGGTTGGCGAACGAGACCTCGCCATACTCCACGAGGTAGGTCGGCCGGCCCCGGTCGACGAAGTGCTCGACGACCGAGCAGCC
>JBQCEF010000009.1:0-3191 GCA_051960495.1 Nocardioides sp.
CCGGCGCGGATCTTGTCGATCTCGCGCTCGGCGTCGCGCAGCCGGCTCACCAGCCCGAGCTGGCCGGAGCGCAATGCGTGCGTGCCTCCGCAGAGCTCGCGGGCCCAGTCGCCGACCGAGACGACCCGCACCCGGTCGCCGTACTTCTCGCCGAAGAGTGCCATCGCGCCGATCGACCGGGCCTGCTCCTGGCTCATGATCTCGGCATGCACCGCCAGGTCGGCGGCCAGCACCTCGTTGACCTCCTGCTCGACGTCGCGGAGCACCGAGGGCGGCACCGCTGTGGGCGAGGAGAAGTCGAAGCGGAACCGGCCAGGTGAGTTCTCCGAGCCGGCCTGCGTCGCGGTCTCGCCGAGCGCCTCACGGAAGGCCTTGTGGACCATGTGGGTCGCGGTGTGCGCCCGGCTGATCGAGCGGCGCCGCTCGACGTCGACCATCGCCTGCGCCCGCTCGCCGAGGGTGACCTCGCCGCTGAGCACCTTCGCCTGGTGCACGATCATCCCCGAGATCGGCGACTGCACGTCGCGGATCTCCAGGACCGCACCATTGGCGAGCTCGACGACGCCCTGGTCGGCGAGCTGGCCGCCGCCCTCGGCGTAGAACGGCGTGCGGTCGAGGATCAGCTCGATCTCGTCGCCCTCACGCGCCGCAGGGACCGCGCCGGCGCCGGAGACGATCCCGCTGACGGTCGCCTCGGAGACCACCTCGCCGTAGCCGGTGAACTCGACCGCCCGACCGAGCCGGTCCGCCGCCTCGCGGTAGGCGCCGGCGTCGGTGTGCTGGCCCTTCTTGGACCGGGCATCGGCCTTCGCGCGCTCCCGCTGCTCGGTCATCAGCCGACGAAAGCCCTCCTCGTCCACGGCCAGACCCTGCTCGGACGCCATCTCCAGGGTGAGGTCGATCGGGAAGCCGTAGGTGTCGTGCAGCGCGAACGCCTTGTCGCCCGACAGCTGCGGTCGTCCCGCGGTCTTCGCCTCCTGGGCGGCGAGGTCGAACATCGTGGTGCCGGTGCGCAGCGTCTGCCGGAAGGCATCCTCCTCGGCGTAGGCGATCGCGCTGATCCGCTCCCAGTCCTGGTGCAGGACGCCGTAGGTCTCGCCCATCTTGTCGCGGCTGACGGGCAGCAGCTCGGGCAGCGCCGGGTCCTCGTAGCCGAGCAGCCTCATCGAGCGCACCGCCCGGCGCAGCAGCCGGCGCAGCACGTAGCCGCTCGCCTCGTTGCCCGGCGTGACGCCGTCGGCGATCAGCATCATCGACGAGCGGACGTGGTCGGCCACGACGCGCAACCGCACGTCGTCCTCGTGGTCGGCGCCGTAGCGCCGCCCGGTCAGCTCCTGCGCCCGCTCGATGACGGGGTACATCACGTCGATCTCGTACATGTTCGACTTGCCCTGCAGCAGGTAGGCCACCCGCTCCAGACCCATGCCGGTGTCGATGTTCTTGCGCGGCAGCGAACCGGCGATGTCGAAGTCCGACTTGGAGCGGACGGCGCTGAGCGAGTCCTGCATGAACACGAGGTTCCAGAACTCGAGGTAGCGGTCCTCGAGCTCGACCGGCATCTCGATGCGGTCGGTGGTGCCGAACTCGCCGTCGGGGCCGTACTCCGGGCCGCGGTCGTAGAGGATCTCCGAGCACGGGCCACCCGGGCCGGGCACGCCCATGGACCAGTAGTTCTCCTTGTTGCCGAGCTTGACGATCCGCTCGTCGGGCAGGCCGGTGACCTTCTTCCACAGCGACAGCGCCTCGTCGTCGCCGTGGAGGATCGAGGGCCACAACCGGCTCTCGTCGAGCCCGAACCCGCCCTCGGCGACCGGTCGGGTGACCAGCTCCCAGGCGAACTCGATCGCGCCCTCCTTGAAGTAGTCGCCGAAGGAGAAGTTGCCGCACATCTCGAAGAACGTGCCGTGCCGGGTGGTCTTGCCGACGTCCTCGATGTCCGGGGTGCGCACGCACTTCTGCACGCTGACCGCGCGGTCGTACGGCGGCGTCTCCTGCCCCAGGAAGTAGGGCTTGAAGGGCACCATGCCGGCGTTGACGAACAGCAGGTTCGGGTCGTCGAGCAGCAACGATGCCGACGGCACCACCTGGTGGCCGCGCGCCTCGAAGTGCGCGAGGAACCTCCGGCGGATCTCCGCGGTGTCCATCAGTCGTTGCCCTCTTCCTGTTCGTGGGGGTGACCCCTGGTGATCTGTGGTCGTGTCGTCCCATGGAGCGCGAGACCCATGCGTGCTCGCAACTCGGTTTCCTTCTCGTCCCGTCCGGCCCGGACCTCTTCGCCGAAGATCCGCGCCCCGACGGACAGCCCGGCGAGCCGGTCCGCGAGCCCCTCGGGGGTGAAGGCCTCGGCGGTACGGCGCGCCTTCACCACCGCGTAGACCCCGGCCCCGGCCCCGGCGACGAACCAGGCCACTCGGGTCATGCCGCGTCCTCGGCGACCCGGCCGACCTCCGACTGCCGGTCGGCGCTGCGCAGGTACTGCCGGGCGCGCTTCTCCTCGCGCCTGCGCTGCTTGCGGGAGCGGCGCACCTCGCGCTTGACCTCGAAGGCGATCCGGTTGCGGTTCTCGGCGCTCAGGGCGCGCTTCACGCCGTACCCGTAGGAGACCAGCCGCACCAGGGACTCCCCCAGCGCGAGCGAGGCGAACTCCCGTCCGGACACCGGGGGCGGCGGTCCGGCCTCGGTGGCCGGCTCGGGCTCGCCGGCGGTGGTGATGACGTACTCCTGCTGGTCGGCCACCGGCCGGCGTACGTCGGGCAGGGGCTCGACCTGCTGTGCCAGCCGGTCGAGGCGGCACCGGACCTCCACCAGCTCCTCGCGCGAGGCGGCAAGCTGGTCCTCGAGGCGCCGACGGCTCCGCGCGGACCTCAGGACGACGGCGAGCAGCACGACGAGCAGGACGGCCGTCACGGCCGTCGCCAGCGCCATCTGCAGCCCCGAACTCATAGCAGGTGACCCTACCCTGCGGGGTCACTCCCGGAGCCGCGCCCTCGGACCAGTTGGCGGATCCGGGCCCAGCGCTCCTTGAGGGAGGCCTCGGCGCCCAGTGAGGTGGGCCGGTAGTAGGCCGCGTCGGCGACGACGTCGGGTGCGTACTGCTGCTCGGCGATCCCGTAGGGCTCGTCGTGCGCGTACTTGTAGCCCTTCCCGTGCCCGAGCTTCTTCGAGCCGCCGTAGTGCGCGTCGCGCAGGTG
>JBQCEF010000010.1:0-8797 GCA_051960495.1 Nocardioides sp.
TGGGCCGCGCCGAGCCCGAGCCCCGCCGGTCCGGCTCAGCAGGTGGCGAACAGCACCGGCCCGCGTGAGATGTCGCTGAAGACGAAGTCGGCCCCGGCGACCGGCTCGAACCGGAGTACGACGCTGCGACCGTCCGCCTCGCCCGAGGTCACCCGGAACCGGTCCGCGAACGACCCGCCCTGCCCCGGCGCGTCACCGGCGGCCAGGTCGACCCGCGGCTGGAGGTTCTCGGAGGCCTGCGAGGAGGTCTCGAAGAGCATCCCAACCGTGATCGAACGGTCCTCCTGCTGGGCGATCACCAGCCCGGTCAGCGGGCTCACCCCGCCCGCCTTGTCGACCAGCTGCGAGGCGACCCGTTGGTCCTCGGCGTCCGCGGCCGCCATCGACAGGTCCTCGCACGCGAAGTCCGACGCCCATAGGGTCGCGGTGACGGGCGAACCGGCCACCGAGGTCAGCCCGGACACGTCGAGGCCGTCGGCGTCGCCCCGGATGATCGCGGCGGTCGACGAGACCGGCTCCGGGGCGTCGGACATCAGCACCAGGCCCTCGTCGGGCAGCACCGCGAAGTTCTGCTGCACGGGCGTGAGGTCGGGGTCGATCGAGGCCACCAGGTCCGCCGACCCCTCCCAGGTCCCGCCCGAACCGATCCCGTCCGCGGGCTCGTCGTACCCGAGGCGGCGCAGCCGCTGCTCGATCCCGCCCGCGTCGGCACCTTCCGGCAGCGCCAGCACCACCACCTGGCCCTCGCGGGACTGGCCGAGCAGCTCCCACGACGCGTCGAGCGGGGACACGCCGTAGCGGGACGACAGGGCGTAGCTCGACTCCGCGAGCGCCGAGGTCGAGGTCAGGTCCTGGTCGAACGCGCGGGACAGGAACGCCTCCACCTTCCCCTTCGGCGACGACGCGTCCAGGCCGTCGCCGCGCGCCGAGGAGCGGACCGCGGCCCAGTCGGTCCAGCTGACCCGCAGCGTGTCGGGCGGGAGGTAGCCGGCCGCGCGCTCGAAGTCGGACGGGCGGTCCAGCAGCCGCCACACCACGACGCCCGCGGCGACCAGCACGACGAGCCCGACGACCGCAGCCACGACGCGCACGCGACCACCGGACCGCCGCCGTCCCGCCCCGCGCCGCACGTCCACGTCGTGTTCACCCTTCCGTTGCGCCACGAGCGGGCGCTGGGATGTGAGACTAGCGGCGTGGACAGCCGGGAGATCGTCGCGGCCGGGGCCGTGGTCTCCCGCAAGGGGCCCGAGGTGCTGCTCGTGCACCGGCCGAAGTACGACGACTGGTCGTTCCCCAAGGGCAAGCTCGACCCCGGCGAGCACGCGACGACGGCCGCGGTCCGCGAGGTCGCCGAGGAGACCGGGCTCGACATCCGGCTCGGCCCGCCGCTGCGCGACCAGGAGTACGTCGTCGGCAACGGCACGCTGCGCCCCAAGCGGGTGCACTACTGGGTCGGCCGGCTCGTGCACGGGGACGACATCGACTCCTACCGTCCCAACAACGAGATCGACCAGCTCGCCTGGCTGTCGTTGGAGCAGGCCCGCGACCTGCTCAGCTACGAGCGCGACCGGGACACCCTCGAGCAGTTCGTCCAGCTGCGCAAGCGCTCCACCCCGCTCGTCGTGCTCCGCCACACCAGGTCGCGCTCGCGCAAGGCGTGGCGCGGCGACGACCGCGAACGCTCGCTGACGCAGGCCGGCGAGCTGCAGGCCGAGCACCTGGTGCCGTTGCTCGGGGCGTACGGCGTGGAGCGGGTCGTCTCGAGCAGCAGCCGTCGCTGCTGGACCACGGTGGCGCCGTACGCCGACGTCGCGGACCTGCCGGTCGAGGTGACCGACGACCTCGCGGAGGAGGACGCCACGAACGCGCGTGTCGAGGGGGTCGTGCACGACCTGCTCGCCCGCAAGGAGCCGGCCGTGCTGTGCACCCACCGGCCGATCTTGCCGGCGGTGTTCGCCGCGCTGGGTGTCCGCGACCCCGGGCTCGAGCCGGGCGCGATGCTGGTCGCCCATCACCGCAACGGGCAGATCGTCGCCGCCGAGGTCCACGCCCCCTGAAGCACGCGGCTGGGCCGCCGGGACGACCGGCGGCTTTACCTTTCCTGACCTGCCCTGTGGCGGCAGACACACGGCGTCGCGAAAGCGGCGGCCACCGTTCACCTCCCGTTCACCTGCGCTGAGAGGTTGCTTCACCTGCGCTGCCTAACTTCGCAGGTGAACGCAATCGATGTGTCTTCTCAAAGATCACAGGAGCAAGAAGTGAACACCACTTCCATTCGCCGCCTGGCCTCCTCCGCCGCCGTCCTGGCGCTCGGCGTGAGCCTCGCGGCGTGCGGCGCCGCGAACGAGACCGGCGCATCCAGCGACGCCAGCAACACCAGCGGCGACGCCACCAGCCTGTCGGGCACCCTGAGCGCCGGCGGCTCGAGCGCGCAGGAGGCCGCCCAGAACGCCTGGCGTGCCGGCTTCCAGCAGGCCAACCCCGACGTGACCGTCAACTACGACCCGATCGGCTCCGGCGGCGGCCGCGAGCAGTTCATCTCCGGCGGCTACCCGTTCGCCGGCTCCGACGCCTACCTCAGCGAGGACGGCGACGAGCTCGCCAAGGCCAAGGAGCGCTGCGGCGGCGACGTCATCGAGATCCCGGACTACGTCTCCCCGATCGCGGTGATCTACAACGTCGACGGCGTCGACGACCTGAAGCTGTCGCCCGACACCCTCGCCGGCATCTTCGCCGGGGACATCAAGACCTGGGACGACCAGGCCATCAAGGCGGAGAACCCGGACGCGTCCCTGCCGTCCGAGCCGATCAACGCCGTGCACCGCTCCGACGACTCGGGCACCACCGAGAACTTCACCGACTACCTCTCGGCCGTCTCCCCCGACGGCTGGTCCTACGGGCCGGTCGAGACCTGGCCGGTCAAGGGCGGCGAGGGCGCGAGCGGCACCTCCGGTGTCGTCTCGGCGGTCAAGAACGGCGCGAACTCGATCGGGTACGCCGACGCCAGCCAGGCCGGCGACCTCGGGGTGGCCGGCATCAAGGTCGGCGACGAGTTCGTCGCCCCGTCGGCCGAGGCCGCCGCGAAGATCCTCGAGGTCTCCCCGCGCGTCGAGGGCCGCAGCGACTCCGACATGGCCTTCGACCTCGACCACGAGACGCAGGAGTCGGGCGTGTACCCGATCGTGCTGACCTCCTACCTGATCGCGTGCCCGACGTACGACGACCAGCAGACGGCCGACCTGGTCAAGGGCTACCTGAGCTACGTCGTCAGCGACGAGGGCCAGCAGGCCGCCGCGGACGCCGCCGGCTCGGCTCCGCTGGCCAGCTCGCTCGCCGAGCAGGCTCGCAGCGTCGTGGACGGCATCAAGGCCGGCTGACCCTGAACAGCGACCACCTCACCGGGGTCCGGTCCGGACAGCGAGCAGCTGCCGGCCCGGACCCTGAGGTGCGTCACCCGGCGGACGACCGCCGACCTCCGACCGAGCAAGCACGCCTGCTCACGAACCTCCCGGGAGAGATTCCGACGTGGCTGTGACCCAAGCGCCTCCGACAGGAGTCCAGCGCCCCGGCGACCTCGTCTTCGCAGGCATCGCGCGCGGTGCCGGCGTGGTGATCCTCGTCGCGCTGGCGGGCGTGGCGATCTTCCTGACCCTGCAGGGTGCCCCCGCCATCACCGCACCACCCGAGGCGATGAACGGCAAGAGCGGCATCGTGCTCTACGTCTGGCCGCTGCTGTTCGGCACCCTGCTGGCCGCGCTGCTGGCGATGCTGGTGGCCACGCCGCTGGCGATCGGCGTGGCGCTGATGATCTCCCACATCGCGCCGCGGCGGTTCGCCAAGACGATGGGCTACCTGATCGACCTGCTGGCCGCCGTACCCTCGGTCGTCTACGGCCTGTGGGGCATCGACTTCCTCGGGCACCGGATCGTCCCGTTCTACGGCTGGCTCGAGGACAACCTCGGGTTCCTGCCGTTCTTCAAGGGCCCGGCCACCTCCGGCCGCACGATCCTCACCGCCGCGCTCGTGCTCGCGGTGATGGCGCTGCCGATCATCACCGCGATCACCCGCGAGATCTTCGCGCAGACCCCGAAGCTCCACCAGGAGGCCGCGCTCGCCCTGGGCGCGACCCGCTGGGAGATGATCAAGCTGGCCGTCTTCCCCTACGCCCGATCCGGAATGATCTCCGCGACGATGCTCGGCCTCGGCCGCGCGATCGGCGAGACGATGGCGGTGGCCATGGTCCTCTCCGCGACCGGCGTGGTCACCTTCAACCTGATCTCGACGACGAACCCCTCGACGATCGCCGCGAACATCGCCCTGCAGTTCGGCGAGGCGTCCGGCCTCAAGGTCAACGTGCTGATCTTCAGCGGCCTGGTGCTGTTCCTGGTCACGTTCGCGGTGAACTTCCTGGGCCGCATGGTCGCCGCCCGCGGCGCCACCGAAGGGGGCACCAAGTGAGCACACCGACGTCCACGGCGACCCGGCCCGAGCCGCAGCTCCGGCCGAGCGTGCCGCTCACCCACCCCACGCTGCCGCGCTACGCCCCGGCGCTGGTCGCCGTCATCGGGCTGGCCGCCGCCGCGCTCATCGGGCTGACCCTCGGCTGGGGCCCGGTCGCGATCGGCTTCGTCGCGATCGTGTTCTTCGGCGTCGCCTGGCCGTCCTGGACGCTGGCGATCGAGGGCCCCCGGGCCGCCAAGGACCGGATGATGACCGCGCTCGCTTGGAGCGCCTTCGGCATCGCGATGATCCCGCTGGTCACGCTGCTGTTCGAGGTGATCTCGAAGGGCATCGGCGTGATGAGCGCCGAGTTCTTCACCTACTCGATGCGCAACATCGTCGGCGAGGGCGGCGGCATCTACCACGCGATCATCGGCACGCTGCTGATCACTGCCGTGGCCACCGTCATCTCGGTGCCCGTCGGCATCATGGCGGCGGTCTACCTCGTGGAGTACGGCGGCCGCAGCCGGCTCGCGCGCGCGATCACCTTCCTGGTCGACGTGATGACCGGCATCCCCTCGATCGTTGCCGGCCTATTCGCCTACGCGCTCTTCGTGCTCATCTTCGGGCCGGGCGTCCGGATGGGCTTCGGCGGCTCCATCGCGCTGTCGCTGCTGATGATCCCGATCGTGGTCCGCTCCGCCGAGGAGATGCTCAAGCTGGTGCCGAACGACCTGCGCGAGGCGGCGTACGCCCTCGGTGTCCCGAAGTGGCGCACGATCGTGAAGGTCGTCATCCCGACCTCGCTGGCCGGCATCGTTACCGGCGTGACGCTGGCCGTCGCCCGCGTGGCCGGCGAGACCGCGCCGCTGCTGATCATCGCCGGCGACACCGACTCGGTGAACTTCAACGTGTTCGCCGACCGGATGGCGACGCTGCCGGTGTTCATCTACTACTCCTACATGCAACCGGGCGTGCCGCCGGAGTTCGGCCAGGAACGCGCCTGGGGCGCCGCCCTGGTGCTGATCGCGATCGTGATGGTGCTGAACCTCATCGCCCGCGCGATCAGCGCGATCTTCTCCCCCAAGACCGGCCGCTGAGCCACGACGAAGACGAAGAGAGACGACTGACATGGCCAAGAGCATCGACGTGTCCGACCTGGACATCTACTACGGCGACTTCCTCGCCGTCGAGGGTGTCTCGATGACGATCCCCGCCCGGTCCGTGACCGCGCTGATCGGCCCCTCGGGCTGCGGGAAGTCGACGTTCCTGCGCTCGCTGAACCGGATGCACGAGGTGATCCCCGGTGCGCGCGTGGACGGCAAGATCGTGATCGACGGGCAGAACATGTACGACGCCGACGTGGACCCCGTGCAGGTGCGCCGGCAGGTCGGCATGGTCTTCCAGCGCCCCAACCCGTTCCCCACGATGTCGATCTACGAGAACGTGCTCGCGGGCAGCCGGCTGAACTCCAAGCGGATCCCGAAGTCCGAGGCCGACACCATCGTGGAGAAGTCGCTGAAGGGCGCGAACCTGTGGGAGGAGGTCCACCACCGGCTCAACAAGCCCGGCGGCAGCCTCTCGGGCGGCCAGCAGCAGCGGCTGTGCATCGCGCGCGCGATCGCGGTCGAGCCGCAGGTGCTGCTGATGGACGAGCCGGCCTCCGCACTGGACCCGATCTCGACCTCGGCGATCGAGGACCTGATCCACGAGCTGCGCGCCAACTACACGATCGTGATCGTCACCCACAACATGCAGCAGGCGGCGCGGGTCTCGGAGAACACGGCGTTCTTCAACATCGCCGGGGCCGGCAAGCCGGGCAAGCTCATCGAGATGAACCCGACGAAGAAGATCTTCTCCAACCCCGACGAGCCGTCGACCGAGGCCTACATCTCCGGCCGCTTCGGCTGATCGGTGCCGGAGACGTCATACGTTCCGAGGCCTATAACCCTCGAGATGTATGACGTCCCGCGCTGCCTGGACGGTCAGGGCAGCTGGAAGATGAACCGGCAGATCCAGTACGCCACGGCGGCCATCAGACCCGCCATGGGGAAGGTCAGCACCCAGGCGGCGACGATCGAGCGGGCGACGCCCCAGCGGACCGCCGAGAACCGCTTGGTCGCCCCGGCGCCCATCACCGACGAGGTGATGATGTGCGTGGTGGAGATCGGCGCCTCGAAGACGAACGCGGTCGTGTAGAGCACCGACGACGCCACCGCCTCGGACGCGAAGCCGCGCGGCGGGTCGAGGTGGATGATGCGACGGCCCAGCGTCCGCATGATCCGCCAGCCGCCGGACCAGGTGCCGAGCGAGATCGCGGTCGCCGCGGCCACGATCACCCAGATCGGCAGCCGGTCGTCGGCGCCGACGTACCCACCGGTGAGCAGCGCCAGGAAGATCACGCCCATGGTCTTCTGCGCGTCCTGCAGGCCGTGGCCCAGCGCCATCGCGGCGGCCGACACGGTCTGCGCGAGGCGGAAACCGCGGCTGAGCCGGTTGGGGTTGGCCTTGCGGAACAGCCACATGATGCCCAGCATCAGCGCGAAGGCCAGCGCGAACCCGACGACCGGCGAGGCGATCATCGGGATGACGACCTTGTCGAGGATGGTCTGCCAGTGGACGAGGCTGCCCGACACCAGCGCGGCGCCGACCAGGCCGCCGATCAGGGCGTGGGAGGACGACGAGGGCAGGCCGAAGTACCAGGTGATCAGGTTCCACGCGATCGCGCCGACGAGCCCGGCGACCACGACCACGAGGCCGTGGGTCTCGCTGCCGCCGGGCACGATCGTGTCGCTGACGGTGTGCGCCACCTTCTGACCGAGGAAGGCGCCGACGAAGTTCATCACCGCCGCCATCAGCAGGGCCACCCTCGGAGTGAGGGCACGCGTCGACACCGAGGTGGCGATCGCGTTCGCGGCGTCGTGGAAACCGTTGGTGTAGTCGAAGACGAGAGCGACGACGACGACCGCGATGATGATCGCGAGCTCCACGCTCAGGCCTCCTTGACGGCGATCTGCTCGACGAGGTTGGCGACCCGCTCGAACGCGTCGATCCCCTTCTCGAGGGAGTCGACGATGTCCTTGAGCTTGAGCACCTCGAGCGCTTCGTACTTGCCGCTGAAGAGCTTGGCGAGGATCCGCCGGTAGGACTTGTCGCCTGAGTTCTCGAGGCGGTTGATCTCGATCCAGTACTCCTCGAGATCCTTCATGGTCTTCAGCCGCGGCATCGCCTCGGCGGTCAGCTCCGAGCAGCGCTGCAGGACCTCGACCTGGTTGGCGAGCTCGGAGGGCAGCGACTCGACCTCGTAGAGCAGGACGAGGTCGACGGCCTCCTCCATGTAGTCCATGACGTCGTCGAGTCCGGACGCGAGCGAGTAGATGTCCTCGCGGTCGAACGGAGTGACGAACGTGGTGTTCACCAGCCGGATGATCGCGTGGGTCGACTCGTCGGCCTGGTGCTCGGCGTCGCACATGCGCTGCGCGATGCCTTCGCGGTCGTTGCCGTCGGCGAGCATCTCGGCCAGCAGCGCGGAGCCGCCGACGAGGTGCTGGGCCGACTGCGCGAACAGGTCGTAGAAGGTCGATTCGACAGGACGGAAGCGCAGGGCCACGACGAACTCCTGGTGAACGGGACAGAACCGGGGAACATGCTAGGTGCAGCAGGTCCCATCCCGCGAACTCGCCCCGTCCCGCGACGGGAGGGTCAGTCCTCGCGCTGCTTCTGCTCGGGGATGCTGGGCCGCTCCACGCCGAGGAGCCGGTCGATGTCCTCCTGCGGCAGCGTGGCCTCGGCCTCGCTGGCGGCGATGATCAAGTTGGTGGTGAGCTCCACCTCAGCGAGAAGTTCCGAGTCCTCGAGCGGCACGTTCAGCTGGTCGTCCATGACGGCGCTCCTCCCGTGTCTCACGACGCTCGTTGCTCCCGTCGGCCGTTGGTTTGGTTTCGCGTTACACCTATTGTCGCCGACCCCTGATGTTCTACCCATAGTCAATTCGGACAAACCGAAGGGCCCCGACGGATGATCCGTCGGGGCCCCTCGTCAGTGCCTGTGAGGCGTGTCCTCGTTGAGGATCAGACGGGGCGAACGTTCTCGGCCTGGGGACCCTTGGGGCCCTGGGTGACGTCGAACTCGACCTTCTGGTTCTCGTCCAGGGACTTGTAGCCCTGCGACTGGATCGCCGAGTAGTGCACGAAGACGTCGTCGCCGCCGTCCTCCTGCGCAATGAAGCCGAAACCCTTCTCGGCGTTGAACCACTTGACGGTTCCCTGTGCCATTTCTCTACCTTCGGTAACTTCGGCGCCAGGCGACCTGCCCAGCACCACGCTGAAGACATCCTGACTGCGCCTGATGTCCAGCG
>JBQCEF010000011.1:0-2632 GCA_051960495.1 Nocardioides sp.
CGCGCATCCGGGCCCGGGTGCGCCGCTTCGAGGACCCGGCGCCCGAGGCGCTCACCATCGGTGACCTCGCCATCGACGTCGCCGGGCACAGCGTGACCCGCAACGGCACGCCGATCTCGCTGACCCCGCTCGAGTTCGACCTGCTGGTGTGCCTCGCGCGCAAGCCGTGGCAGGTGTTCACCCGCGAGGTGCTGCTCGAGCAGGTGTGGGGCTACCGGCACGCGGCGGACACCCGGCTGGTCAACGTGCACGTGCAGCGGCTGCGCTCCAAGGTGGAGCACGACCCGGAGAACCCGGAGATCGTGCTCACCGTGCGCGGCGTCGGCTACAAGGCCGGAACGTCGTAGGCCGCAGATGACGATGCGCGCCGCCCGCCGGCCGCTGCGGCGGGCCCCCTCGGCCTGGGCGTTCTGGCGCAGGTCGATCCAGGCGCGCGTCGTGCTCAGCACCCTGGTGCTCTCCACGGTCGTGGTCGGCATCGTCGGCTGGGTGCTGCTGCGCCAGGTCACCGACGGCCTCGTCGACGCGAAGACCGACTCGTCGGTCGCGGAGGCCACCAGGGGCGCGCTCGACGCGCAGCGGCGGCTCTCCGGCGCCCCCGGCACCGAGTTCGACGCGAGCGCGCAGCTGACCCAGCTCGTCGCCAGCATCGTGCAGCGCGGGTCCGTGCAGGGATACGAGGTCGTGCTCACCGGCCCGGTGGCCGGGTCGAGCGCGGCGATCGCCGCCGGCAGCGGCACCCGCAGCACGCAGGGCGTCCGCAGCGACAGCATCCCCGCGCAGCTGCGGCGCACCGTCGAGTCACCGTCGGCCACCGGCGTCTCCTGGACCTACACGACCATCCGGTACGACGAGCGCACCGGCCGACGACCCACGCCCGGCGTGGTCACCGGCGCACCGATCACGCTGCCGTCGGACGGTGGCACCTACACGCTCTACTACCTGTTTCCGATGACCGAGCAGGAGCGGACCCTCAGCCTGGTCCGGCGAGCCCTGCTGACCGGCGGCGCCCTGCTGCTCGTGCTCGTCGGCGGCGTGACCTGGCTGGTGACCCGCCAGGTCGTCACGCCGGTCCGGCTGGCCCGCCGGGTGGCGGAGCGGCTGTCCTCGGGCCGGCTGGAGGAGCGGATGCACGTGCGGGGCGAGGACGACATCGCCCGGCTCGGCACGTCGTTCAACCAGATGGCCGCGAGCCTGCAGAAGCAGATCCGTCAGCTCGAGGAGCTCTCCCGGGTGCAACGCCGGTTCGTCTCCGACGTCTCCCACGAGCTGCGCACCCCGCTGACGACGGTCCGGATGGCCGGGGACGTGCTGTACGACGCGCGCTCGCGCTTCGACCCCGCGACGGCCCGGTCCGCCGAGCTGCTGCAGAAGGAGCTCGACCGGTTCGAGCTGCTGCTCACCGACCTGCTGGAGATCAGCCGCTTCGACGCCGGCGCAGCGGTGCTCGACCTCGAGGACGTCAACCTCACCGACGTGGTCCAGCGCGTCGTCGACTCCACCCGACCGCTGGCCGAGGCTCGCGGCACCCGGGTCGTGGTCCGGCCCGGGGCGCGACCGTGCGTCGCGGAGGTCGACGTGCGCCGGGTCGAGCGGATCATGCGCAACCTGATCAACAACGCGATCGACTACGCCGACAGCGCGGACGTGGTGGTCTCGCTCGGCAGCAACGACCAGGCCGCCGCCGTGACCGTGCGCGACCACGGGATCGGGCTCAAGCCCGGCGAGTCGGTGCTGGTGTTCAACCGGTTCTGGCGGGCGGACCCGGCGCGCGCCCGCACCACCGGCGGCACCGGGCTCGGCCTGTCGATCTCGCTGGAGGACGCCCACCTGCACGGTGGCTGGCTGCAGGCCTGGGGCGAGCCCGGGCACGGCACCCAGTTCCGGCTGACCCTGCCGCGCCGGGCCGGCGACCCCATCGAGCGCAGCCCGCTCCCGCTGGTCCCCGAGGACGCCGCGGCGGCCAACGTCGGGGATGCCTACGCCCGCGTCGACGAGGCGGCGCAGCCGTGAGCCGGTCGCGCGCGGTCGTCGCGCTGCTGCTGGGGCTGGCGCTGCTCGCCGGCTGCGCGGGCCTGCCGTCGTCCGGGCCGGTGCGCTCGGAGCCGGCCGGTCAGCAGGTCGAGGACGAGGCACCGGTCGACTTCACCCCGGGCGGCCCGCGCGCCGGGGCCGCGCCCATCGAGATCGTCCGCGGCTTCCTGGTCGCGATGACGGCGACCCCGCTGAACACCTCGGTGGCCCGACGGTTCCTCACCGCCGAGGCGAGCAGCCGCTGGGTGCCGGAGCGCGGCACGGTGGTCTACACCGAGGAGACCCGGACCGCCCAGGGCGACGACGTGAACCTCGAGCTCAAGGACACCGTGCGGCTCGACCGGCGCGGCGCCTGGCTGGGAGGCCGCGGCGACGCGTCGTACCACCTCAAGCTCGTGCGGGTGGACGGGCAGTGGCGCATCACCGACCCGCCGAACCGGCTGATCATCCCGGCCAGCCACTTCGAGAGCCGCTTCACGCAGGCCTTCCTCTACTTCTTCGACAAGTCCGGTGAGGTGCTGGTCCCCGAACCGGTCTACGTGCCGACCGGGGCCCAGGCGACCACCTCGCTGATCACCGGCCTGCTCGGCGGGCCGGA
>JBQCEF010000012.1:0-9252 GCA_051960495.1 Nocardioides sp.
GGATGAACGGGCTCGCTCGTTCCGGCGCGTACCGGTCCGACCTCGAGGGGCTCGCCGCTCCCGCGTCGTGAGTACGGCGCCGCTGTCGGCGTAACCCGATCGGTGAGCAGGTCGTTGCTCAGACGACGAGAGCCGCAAACGATCGCGAGGAAGACGACGTGCTTGCCCAGACCCTGCTGCCCGCCCTCACCGTCGTCGTTGCCCTCGCCCCATCGGCACAAGGCCTCGCGCCGTCGAACGAGAACTCGGGCACGGCCGCGCCCCACAGCAAGGCCGCGGCCGGCTCCCCGGGCTGCAGGACTCCCCGTTCCGGTGACCGGGCGGAACCGCCCTGCAATCCCCACCTGGCGGCGTCGCCGTGGGCCGGCAACCACCGGAACTCCTACGCTCAGGCGTCGTCGCCGTTCGCGGGGCCGACCGGACCGGCCGAGCGGATCAACGTCGACCACGACGGCTTCACGTCGGCGCCGATCGTGCTCTCGTTCTCCCCGAGGTACGACGACGGCAAGCGGGTGATCTGGGCATCGACCGTCGGCCTCACCAACGAGATCCTCAAGATCGACCCGACCACGGTCACGGTGATCGACAAGTACATCCCGCAGGTCGAGGAGGGTGCCGGGCCTGGGACGAACTCGGTGTCCGGGGCCTACAACCTCGTCGATGCCGACAACCACCTCCACGTCGGGCAGGCAACGGCCCTTGAGGTCTACGGGGACGCCGTCCCGGGCAAGCGCGACTCGACCATCGCGCTGCTGCGGAGGTTCAAGCTTCCGGCGGCGGCACTGTGCGGCGACGACCGGGTCGTCGGTATCACGATGACCTACGACGGTCGCGTCGCCTTCGCCACCGAGAACGGCGTGGTCGGGGTCGTTCCCCGCCAGCCCAAGCGCATGGACGCCAAGCACCTGCGCACCTTCTCGATCAACGGAAAGGACTGCGCAGGCGGTCCCGACGGGCAGCTCGAGACGGTCTCGAACTCCATCGCCGCGGACGAGAAGGGCGGCCTGTACGTCGTCTCCAGCCACGCCATGTACCGGATCAATTGGAAGCACCACCGGCTGTCGCTGGCCTGGCGCTCCGGTTACGCGGGCGCTGGCGGTTCCGGCGGCGGACGCCTCGGCTCCGGGTCGGGATCGACCCCGACGCTGATGGGCACCAAGGCTCGCGACGACCGGTTCGTGGTCATCACCGATGGACGAGACCTGATGCACCTGGTCCTGATGTGGCGCGACAAGATCCCCGCCGGGTGGAAACCGATCCGCAAGGGTGCGGACCGCCGGATCGCCTGCGAGGTCCCCGTGACCTTCGGGGACGAGTCCGCCGACCGATCACTGTCGGAGCAGTCGGTGCTCGTGCGCGGCCACAGCGCGGTCGTCGTCAACAATCTGCAACAGCTCGACCCGGTCACCGGGCAGCTTCCGTCGCAGGTCGCGCCGTACTCCCAGCTGCTCTCGGGGTTGCCCGGCAACGCACCGGCCGGGATCGAGCGGTTCGACTGGAATCCCGACACCAAGACCTGCGACGTGGCCTGGGCGAACCCCGAAGTGTCCATCCCCAACGGGATCCCGACCATGAGCGCCGCGACGAACCTGATCTACGGGATCGGGTCACGGAACGGGGTGTGGACCCTCGAGGGTCTCGACTGGGACACCGGCGACGAGGCGCTCACCGTCGAGACGACCGCTTTCCCGACCAGCAACAGCTTCTACGCCGCGACCACCATCGGTCCGGGCGGGACGGTGTGGACCGGCAACTTCGGTGGCGTGACCCGCTTCCAGCCTTGCGATCCCGACCGAGAGGCCGACTGCGGCCGTCGGCTCGACCCGGCTGAGGCCATCGTGGGGACGGTTCCCACCGACCCGGAGGACGCACTGCAGGACACCGTCGGACAGCCCAACGACCCGCCTACTGGCTAGGAGCGCCCGGCGCCGCCAGCGGGCTCGCCCGTTTCAGGAGGCGTGGGTGATGAGGTCGGCGTAGTGCTGCTCGACCGGTGAGTCGGTGTCGGCGAGCCGTGCGGCGAGGCCGCCCAGGCCGGCACGCTCCCAGCGGCTCGGGTACTTGCCGAGCTGGTGGGTTCCGGTGGAGTCGGTGCGCAGCCAGTAGCCGTGCGGGGTGCGCCACAAGAACACCCCCGGGCACAGGCTGGTAGTGCCGCCAGCCCCGGCCATGGGTCTTCACCCGATGCGCATAGCGTCCCATCGGTCCGAGGTTCGAGATTCTGGTCTGCCCCGGTGGCCCACCACGGTCCGGAGGCACATAGGGCCTGGTGTGGTCACGGTCCTTACGACGCGAAAGGTTCGAGGAATAGGGGAACACCCCGGCCGGGGTCCGCAGGTGCAACGCCTCCCCCATCCGGTCCGGCACCTCATAGCCGTCGACCGGGGAGTCCTCAGCCAGATCGATCACCGGCGCCATCCGCACCCGGGCATGCCCCAAGAACTCCTGCGCCTGCCCGACCGTGACCGGCCCGACCCCCTCGACCCGGGCCACGCCGGTCGCCTCACCGGCGCGGGCGGCGTCGAACGACTCGCGCGACATGTGCACGTACAACGTCGCCACCGGCCCCACCCGCCGCGGATCCACCTCGGCCAGCGCCGCCACGAACGCCGCCGGATCAGCCAACACCCCCGCCAGGCGCGACAGCCGCGTACCGCCACCGGCCGGGGTGCCGCACGTCGGGCAGCCCGAACCACCTGCCTCGGCCGCCTCGGCCGCGTCGTCGGAGTCATCCTCCGCCGCCGGCACATCACCCGCCGACACCACCTCCGGATCCTCGGTCCCGTCCGGGTCGCCCGGGTCGTCCGCGTCGGCGGTGTCGTCCGCGCCGTCCGCGGCGGCGGTGTCGTCCGCGCCGTCCGCGCCAGCTGCGTGGGGGCTGTCGTCGATGTCGCGCGTGTCGGGGGTGTCGGCGGCGTCCTCGCTGTTGGTGGGCTCGGGGTCGGTCGCGTGGGCCAGCAGCAGCTCGAGGGCGCGGACCGGGTCGGCCAGGATCCCCAGCGCCTTGGACCGCCGTGCCCCGATCGGGTCGGTGTCGCCCTCCTGCGCCAGACACGCCGCGATCCGGTCACACATCCCCACGAAGAACACCGCATCCCCGGCCGCGGCCTTCGCGATCACCGTCTTCAACCCGTACTCGTTGCACTGCCCCGTGGCCACGAACCGCTCCATCGCCGCCGCATCCGCCCGCGCCTGCGCAGCCCCCGGATCGACCTCGACGATCTTGGCCTCCACCAGATCCAGGAACGACGTCCACGGCAAGGACCGCGCATACGGCGCCACCTGCGCGTCGACCCACAACGCCTGCTCCCACGACAAGCACAACGACCGGGTCCGTGCCGCCACCTTCCGCGCCTGCCACACCAAAATCTCCCCCGCGCCGACCGCCGCCCACAGCAACGGATGCCGATGCCGCACATCCAACGCATCCGCGATCAACGTGCGCGCCGCCACCGCACCCCGACCGAGCAGACACCCCAGCTCCGCGGCCGCGAACTCCGCCACCCGCGGCGTCCCGTCCCCACCCAACCGCAACGCCCGCTCCGACCCCGCCAGCACCCGACCCGAACCCTCGCCGCCCTCGACCGTCGCCTCGTCATGCAGGTCCGCCCAGTGCGCGGCCAACACGAACTCGACCACCTCCGCCTCCACCAACCGAGCACGGTTCGCCACCACGGCATCGGCCGCAGCCTGCCCATCGATGTCGGCGATCCAGTCCAGCTCCATGAACCGAACCTACGAGACACCACCGACAGTTCCGCGATCGCAGAACCCCTTGTCCACCACGCGATTGGGGAACTCCCAGCGCACGCGGGACATGCACCCGAGCCCCGAAAACCTGCGCACCGTGCGCACCGCGAAGCCCGGCCTCAGTCCCGCACGATCGGCACCCGCAACCACGCTCCAGACATGCCGATCGTGCGAAACCAGCCACGGGCTCCCCTCCATGCCCTGCGGTGGTTTCGAGACACTCGCTGCGCTCGCTCCTCAACCACCCGGCCAAGCCGCGCTCGCTCCTCAACCACCGGCCAAGCCGGCGCGCTCCTCAACCACCGACCGATCGCGCTCGCTCCTCAACCACCGGCCAAGCCGGCTCGCTCCTCAACCACCGACCAGGCCGGCGACATGCTCGAGCGCGACCCGGTACCCGTCCACGCCCAAGCCAGCAACGACCCGAGCCGCGTGCGGCGTGACGACCGAGTGGTGCCGGAACTCCTCCGGCCGCTGCGTCGGGTCGGAGATGTGCACTTCGACCAACGGCGCGACGAGCTGCGCGCAGGCGTCGTACAGCGCGAGCGAGTAGTGCGTCCACGCCGCAGCGTTCAGCACCACCGGGGTCTCGGTGTCGGCCGCCTCGTTGAGCCAGTCGAGCAGCTCGCCCTCGTGGTTGGTCTGGCGTACCTCGACGTCGAGCCCCACCTCGCGACCCCAACCCACACACGACGACGCGAGCTCGGCGTGGGTCGTGCTGCCGTAGATCTCCGGCTGCCGCCGCCCCAGCCGCCCCAGGTTGGGGCCGTTGAGCACGAGCGTCCTGCGCAGCTGCGTCACCGGGTCTCCCTCGAGATCTCGGCGAACGCTGCCGTCAGCAGCGCGGGGTCGGGCCCGCTCAGCACGGACGGCTTGGCGAGCGCGTCCAGCACGACGAACCGCAGGGTGTCACCGCGGGACTTCTTGTCGACCTTCATCGCCTCGTGCAGCTGGCCCCAGTCGGCACCGGCGTACGACGTGGGCAGCCCCACGAGCTCGAGCACCGACCGGTGCCGGTCCGCGGTGGCCTCGTCGAGCCGGCCGGCCAGTCGAGCCAGCTCGGCGACGTACATCATCCCGATGGCGACCGCCGCACCGTGCCGGAACCGGTAGCGCTCCGCCTTCTCGATCGCGTGCCCCATCGTGTGCCCGTAGTTGAGCACCTCACGGCCGGGATGCCCGCCGACGCCGCCGGTCTCCTTCAGGTCCCCGACCACGACGTCGATCTTGACCCGGATCGCCCGCTCGATGAGCTCGCGCAGGGTCGCCGAGCCGGGCGTGGTCGCGCCCGATGGGTCGCGCTCGACCAGGTCGAGGATCGCGGGGTCGGCGATGAAGCCGCACTTGACCACCTCGGCGAGCCCGCTGATCAGCTCGTTGCGCGGCAGCGTCTCGAGCGTCGCCAGGTCGCAGAGCACGCCGGCCGGCTCGTGGAAGGCGCCGACGAGGTTCTTGCCCTCGGTCGTGTTCATCCCGGTCTTCCCCCCGACGGCCGCATCGACCATCGCGAGCAGCGTGGTGGGCATGTGCACCACCTTCACGCCGCGCAGCCACGTGGCCGCCACGAAGCCGCCCATGTCGGTGGTCGCGCCTCCCCCGACGGTCACGACCGCGTCGGATCTGGTGAAGCCGGTCTGCCCCAGCACCTGCCAGCAGAACGACGCGACCGGAGCGAGCTTGGCCTCTTCGCCGTCGGGGATCTCGATCGCATGGGCGTCGTACCCCTGCGCCGTCAGGTCCTCGCGGATCGCCTCACCGGTGGCGGCGAGCGCGCGCGGGTGGATCACCGCGACCCGCTGGACTCCGGAACCGAGCATGGCGGGCAGCTCGCCGAGCAGCCCGGTGCCGACGACCACGTCGTACGGCGAGGCGCCGGCGACGTGCAGCACGGACGTGTCGTGACTCTCGGACGGTGTGCTCATCGGACCTCCAGCTCTTCGACAGCGGTGGCCACCTCGTCGGCGACCTCCTCGGCGGACTTCTGGTCGGTCTCGACCACCACGCTCGCGAGCGCCCGGTAGACCGGCTCGCGCTCGTCCATCAGCGCCTTGACACGCGACCGCACGTTGCCGAGCAGCAGTGGGCGTCCGACGCCGAGCCCGACCCGCTTCACCGCGTCGGACAGCCCGACACGCAGGTAGACGACCGGGTGGCCCTGCAGCAGCTCGCGCGTCTGCGGGTCGAGCACCGCGCCGCCGCCGAGGGCGAGGACGCCCGCGTGCTCCTCGACCGCGGTCCGGACGGCCTCACGCTCGAGCGCGCGGAAGTGGTCCTCGCCGTCGTCGACGAAGATCTCCGAGATCTCCTTGCCGGCGATCGCCTCCACGTCGGCGTCCGTGTCACGCACCTCCAGGCCCCACCGCGCGGCGAGCAGACCCGCCACCGTCGACTTGCCCGCCCCCATCGGCCCGACCAGCACGACGCGGGGACCGTTCCCCGGACCGTTCACCGGGCCATTCACTGGAACGTTCACCGGGCCGCTCACCGGAACTGGAGGTTGGCGAGGTAGGACTCGACGTTGCGACGGGTCTCCGTCACCGAGTCGCCGCCGAACTTCTCCAGCATCGCGTCGGCGAGCACCAGCGCGACCATCGCCTCGGCGACGATCCCGGCCGCGGGCACCGCGCACACGTCGGAACGCTGGTGGTGGGCCACCGCCTCCTCGCCGGTCGCGACGTCGATTGTCCGCAGCGCTCGCGGCACCGTCGCGATCGGCTTCATGGCAGCGCGGACGCGCAGGATCTCGCCGGTCGACATGCCGCCCTCGGTGCCACCGGAGCGTCCGGAGGTGCGGCGGATGCCGTCCTCGGTCCCGATGATCTCGTCGTGCGCCTTCGAGCCCGGGTCGGCCGCGAGCGCGAACCCGTCACCGACCTCGACGCCCTTGATCGCCTGGATGCCCATCAGCGCAGCTGCCAGCTTGGCGTCCAGGCGCCGGTCCCAGTGCACGTGCGAGCCGAGGCCCGGCGGCAGGCCGTGCACGACGACCTCGACCACGCCGCCGAGGGTGTCGCCGTCCTTGTGGGCCTGGTCGATCGCGGCAACCATCTGCTTGCTGGTGTCGGGGTCGAGGCAGCGCACCGGGTCCTCGTCGAGGTAGGGCACGTCGCCCGGCGCGGGCACCGAGCCCGCGGGCGCGGAGACCGGCCCCAGGCCGACCACGTGCGACACGACCTCGGCACCGACGGACTGCCTCAGGAACGCCGTCGCCACCGCGCCGAGCGCGACCCGTGCCGCGGTCTCGCGTGCGGACGCGCGCTCGAGGATCGGGCGGGCCTCGTCGAAGCCGTACTTCTGCATGCCCACGAGGTCGGCGTGGCCCGGGCGCGGCCGGGTCAGCGCCGCGTTGCGCGCCAGCGCCTCGAGATCCGCCTCGTCGACGGGGTCGGCGGCCATCACCTTGTCCCATTTGGGCCACTCGCTGTTGCCGACCCGGATCGCGACCGGGCTGCCGAGCGTCCGCCCGTGCCTCAGGCCGCCGATGATCTCGACCTCGTCCTGCTCGAACTTCATCCGCGCACCGCGGCCGTAGCCGAGTCGGCGACGGGCCAGGGCGTCGACGATGTCGCCCGACGTCACCTCGACGTGGGACGGCAGACCTTCGAGGACGGCGACCAGGGCAGGGCCGTGGGACTCGCCCGCAGTGAGCCAACGCAGCATGAGCTCAGTCTTTCACGCGGCCTGCGACGCAGGATCAGGCGTACCACGCAGCGACATAGGGCCCGAGGAGCACGCCGACCACAGCGCCGACGAGCATGAACGGCCCGAACGGGTAGGCCTTCCGGTCCACGAGCCGCAGCAGTGACAGCAGCAGCCCGCCCACCCCGCCGAGGATGAAGCCGGTGTAGATCCCCACGAACAGCTCGCTCCAGCCGAGGTAGCCCAGCGCCATGCCGAGGATCCCCGAGAGCCGGACGTCGCCGTACCCCATCCCGCGCGGGTAGATGAACCACAGCAGGAAGAACGTCCCGCCCGCCACCAGCCAGCCGAGCGCCGCGGTGATCAGCGCGTGCAGGTCCTGCTCGGCCCAGGCGGCGACCGCGACGAGCAGCCCGACCGCGAGGTAGGACGGCGCGATCACCTTGGTGGGGAGCAGCCTGGTGCGCCAGTCGACCACCGCCAGCGCGACCCCGACCGGCGCCAGGTAGAGCAGGAAGCTCAGTGCCGGCGTCCACCCGACCGCGGCGCCCATCGCGCCCGCCACCACCGCCGTCGCGACCGAGGCCTTCGCGCCGAGGCCGCGCGAGCGCGCGATGTCGGCGTAGAGCGCCTTCTCCTCGACCTGCTCCTCGACCTCGGGCTCGACGGCCACCGAGGCATCGGACTCGATGACGTCCTCGCCCTCGTCGGCCTCCGGCTCGGGCTCGGGGATCCGGGCGATCAGCGCCGGCACGACCATCCCGGCCAGCAGGCCGTAGAGCGCACAGGCCAGGCCGGTGTCGAGGTGCCACGTCACGAGGCCGACCCTAGCGAAGCGCGTCCCGCATCGCCTGCTGCGGCGCGGCGAGCCCGGTCATCAGCTCGACCTGCAGACAAGCCTGGTGCAGCAGCAGGTCCTGCCCCGACACCAGCGGCACGGCCGCCCCCGTCGCAGCGGCCGCGAGCGGCGTGGGCCAGGGGTCGTAGACCACCTCGAACACCACCCCGGCCCGGGCGGCGGACGACACGAGGGCGGGCGTCTGCGCAGCCGCCGGGATCGTCGACACCAGCACGTCGACGGCACCCGGCGGCTCCTCCAGAAGCCGTACGTCGAGCCGCGGCGGCCGGGTGTGGCGAGACACCGCGGCGACCGTGTCCGCGGCCCGCCCCGGGTCCCGCACGTGCACGCTCGCCTCGACGAGGCCGAGGTCCGCCAGCGCCAGCAGCACCGACGCGGCAGTCGCTCCCCCGCCGAGGACGGCCGCCCGGCGCACCGGCCCGTCGTACCGCTCCCGCAGCGCCGCCGCCGCGCCCGGCACGTCGGTGTTGTGCCCGGCCCGGCGACCGCCGTCGAGCACCACCGTGTTGGCCGCGCCCGCGAGCGTCACCGCCGCGGACACCTCGTCCAGCAGCGGCAGCACCGCCCGTTTCAGCGGCATGGTCAACGACAGCCCCCGCCACGAGGCGTCGAGGCCGTCGAGGAAGCCGGGCAGCCCCGCCTCGGTCATCTCGATCGCGGTGTACTCCCAGCCGTCGAGCCCGAGCGCGGCGTAGGCCGCCCGGTGCAGCGTTGGCGACAGCGAGTGGCTGATCGGGCTGCCGAGCACGGCACAACGACGGGTCACGGCCGGAGCTCGCTCAGCAGTTGTCCGACTGGGTCCGGCAGTACTCCTTGAACTCCGCCTTGTACTTCAAGAACTCGTCGTAGCTCTCGGTGAACTTCGTCTTGCCGGTGCGCAGGTTGACCGTCACGTAGTAGACCCAGGGCCCGTTCGTGGGGTGCGCGGCCGCCTCGATCGCGGCGTCGCCCGGCGCCTCGATCGGCGTCGGCGGCAGGCCGGGCTGCTTGTAGGTGTTGTACGG
>JBQCEF010000013.1:0-10584 GCA_051960495.1 Nocardioides sp.
TAAAACACCCCACCCCCCCGCTGGGGGTTCCCTCAACCAAAACGTTCCAATCGTACTCACCGGGCGTGGGGGTGCCGTAACTCCGTGCCCCCGCCCCGGCCCGCGGACGGTGGCGGGGCCTCGCCCGGCAGCTCTACTTCTGGGCCGGGTCGGCCTCGCTGATGCGGCTGGAGGTCTGCTGCAGCCACTGCTCGTCCATGGTCTCGCCCACGTCGGCGAGACCGTTCTCCAGCTCGGAACGGACGGTCTCGACCGGCGCGCCGGCCTGCCAGGACAGCACGCGGTCCACGACCGCCTGCACGGCCTCGTTGGGTGCGTCGTTACGGAGGTCACTGTTGTCGCTCATGCGCGGCCCGGTACCCCCTGCCCCGGGTTTGACACGCCGAGGCAGCGCCTCGTGCTCGAGGTCACGGCCGCGGCGTCCGGACAGGCCGGGCGCTCACCCCGTCGATTGGAGCTGAGCCGACGCCTGGTGCAGCTCACAGGCCTCCAGCAGCTGCGGGCCGCCGGAGCCGTCCGCGCCCCAGGTGCAGTCCGGGCAGCGCCAGTCCGGCCGGCTGAAGTCGACATGCCACGTGTTCATACCCCCCACCTCCTCCTTCATCGTCGACCCGGCCGTTCGGGGAGCACCTCCACCACCAGGACGAGCGCGGGCTGAGCCACCTGCAGAGGATCCGACATGAAGGCATTTGCAAGTCATGTATTGTTCATCCATCGACGGTCGGCGAAAGGCAGCAGACGTGGGCGTGCCGCTCTACCAAGCCAAGGCGGAGTTCTTCAAGACGCTGGGCCACCCGGCCCGGATCCGGATCCTGGAGCTGCTGAGCGAGCGGGACCACGCGGTGCACGAGCTGCTCGAGGAGATCGCGATCGAGCCCAGCAACCTCTCCCAGCAGCTCGCCGTGCTCCGGCGCACCTCCATGGTGGTCTCGCGACGTGAGGGCGGTGAGGTCGTCTACTCGGTCAGCGTCCCTGAGGTCCGCGACCTGCTGCTGGCCGCGCGCACGATCCTCTCGGGGATCATCGCCGCGCAGGGAGAGCTCGAGGACGAGCTGACCCCGGCCGCCACCGCCCGATGAGCTCGCTCGCGACGTCCCGCACGCACGGCGTATGGCGAGTGGCGGCGCTGCTGCCCCGCCGCGACGACTGGCGGCACGCCCGCCCCGGTCGTGACCTGGTCGCGGGCCTCATGGTCGGCCTGGTCGCACTGCCCCTGGCGCTCGGCTTCGGGGCGAGCTCCGGCATGGGCGCGGGCGCCGGAATGGTCACCGCCATCGTCGCGGGCGTCCTCGCCGCCGTCTTCGGGGGGAGCCGCGTGCAGGTCAGCGGACCGACCGGGGCGATGACCGTCGTACTCGTGCCGATCTTCGCCGCCTACGGCGCGAACGGGGTGCTCGTGGTGGGGCTCCTGGCCGGGTTGTTCCTGGTCGGGCTCGGGTACGCCGGCGCCGGCCGCTTCATCCGCTACGTCCCGGTGCCTGTCGTCGAGGGGTTCACCGTCGGCATCGCGGTGATCATCGCCCTGCAGCAGGTGCCGGCCTTCCTGGGCGTCGAGGTGCACGCCGAGAAGGTGCTCGCGCTCGCGGCGCGCGCCGTGGGGGCCTGGGCGCAGGAGCCGGCGTGGACCCCGATCCTCCTCGCGGCCTCCGTGGCGCTGACCAGCCTGGTGATCGCGCGGTTCCGGCCGAGCTTCCCCGGCTCGTTGGTGGCCGTGGCGGGGGCGACGGCGGCCAGCCAGCTCCTCGGCCTGGACGTGACCCCGATCGGCGACATCCCGACCGGCCTCCCCGTCCCGTCGTTGCCCCACGTCCCGTTCGCCGATCTCGGAGCGCTCGTGCTCCCCGCCATCGCCGTGGCCGCCCTCGCGGCGCTGGAGAGCCTGCTGTCGGCCACGGTCGCCGACGGGATGAGCGTCGACCGGCGTCACGACCCGGACCGCGAGCTCGTCGGCCAGGGTCTGGCAAACCTGGCCACTCCCCTGTTCGGCGGCATCCCGGCGACCGCCGCGATCGCGCGCACGGCGGTCAACGTCCGGGCCGGCGCGACGTCCCGCCTGGCCGCCGTCACGCACGCGCTGGTCCTGCTTGGGATCGTGCTCGTCGCCGCGCGCTGGGTCGCGGAGATCCCGCTCGCGGCGCTCGCCGGCGTGCTCGTCGCGACCGCCCTGCAGATGGTCAAGGTCTCGAGCCTGGCCGCGCTGCTGCGGTCCACCCGCAGCGACGCCGCCGTCCTGCTCATCACCGCGGCCGCCACCGTCGTCTTCGACCTGGTCACGGCGGTGCTCGTCGGACTCGTCGCGGCCGGCTTCTTCGCCCTACGGCAGACGGCGCTCGCCGCACGCCTGGACCAGGTGCCGCTCGACGAGACCGAGCACCAGGACGAGGAGCGGCGGCTGCTCGACGAGCACATCGTGGCCTACCGGATCGACGGCCCGCTGTTCTTCGCGGCCGCGCACGACTTCCTGCTCGAGATCGCGGAGGTCAGCCGGGTCCGCGTCGTCGTCCTCCGGATGTCGCGCGTGACGACGATCGACGCCACCGGGGCCTCGGTCCTCGCCGACACGATCCGCCGGCTCGAGGGGCGCGGGGTGACCGTGCTGCTGTCCGGGGTCCGGCCCGGCCACGAGCGCGTGCTGCGCGAGCTCGGGGTGCACGACCACCTCGCCGACGAGCGGCACCTGTTCGCGACGACGCCGGAGGCCATCACCCACGCCCGCCTGCACGCCTCGCGCATCGCCCACGCGCCGGCGGCGCATCCGGCCTGACCGACCGACAGGCAGATCCAGCCCGCCCGGGCCACCACCACGCTCGAGCCAGGTGCCGAAGTGACCGGTCTGCCTGTTCGTCGGTCACCCGGGAAAGCCGAAACCCCGTCCTGCCGCGGTGATCCGCTGCTGGACGGGGTTCTCGATTGGTGGAGCTGAGGGGATTCGAACCCCTGACCTTCTCATTGCGAACGAGACGCGCTACCAACTGCGCCACAGCCCCAGGTGCGCCGCTCAACCGGCGCGAGCAGAAAAGATATCACCTGCTCTGTGTGGATCCGAATCAGGATCCGACCGCCCGCTGGGTCTCGACGGCCTCGTCCTCGGCCGCGGTCTGCTCGGCCTCGGCAGCGGCGGTCTGGGCGACCAGCTCGGTGTCCTCGGTCGAGCGGCCCGAGCTCCAGGTGCCGGGTTCGTCGAGGTCGATCGTGCGGACGGTACGGCGTGCCTTCGGCTTGGTCACGTAGGTGGGCAGCGTGACCGGCAGCGGGTCCCACAGCGAGCCGCCGTCGACGGTCGGGACGACGACCGCGTCGAGCAGCGCGACCTCGATGGCCACGGTGTCCTCGTCGGCGTCGACCTCCT
Organism: Nocardioides sp.; assembly: GCA_051960495.1. Taxonomy (GTDB): domain Bacteria; phylum Actinomycetota; class Actinomycetes; order Propionibacteriales; family Nocardioidaceae; genus Nocardioides_B. The sequence goes on from JBQCEF010000013.1 coordinate 3,350, forward strand.
CGAACCCCTGGGCGTTGCGCACTGCGGTGCGGGGGGCGCCGTACGGGGCGTCCACGCGAGCCGCGCGGCGGGCGGGCTCGGCGGGCCGGGCCTCGACCCGGGCCACCGGCAGGGCGTCGATGGAGGCGGCGAGGTCGGCGTCCCACCTCGCGTCGCGCTCGTGGCGGACTTGCGTGCGGCACAGCACCAGGTAGAGCACGGTCAGCACGGCCGGCACCGCCACCGACCACCACGGGACGACGGCGAACGCCGCGAGGCCGGTGACGACCAGCGTGGCGAGCAGGAGGAAGGACAGGATGTGACGGCGACGGCGGCCAGCCGCGCGGGCCGCGGCGCGCCGGGCGGCGGGACGCACGACCGGCCGCTGGGCCGCAGCCGTCTGGTCCGCGGCGTGCTCCTCGACGGTCAGTGCCGCCGGCGCCAGCACCCGCGGGTTGTCCCCGGCCCGGGCCGGGGTCACCACCAGCCGGGCGTCACGGCGGCTCACCGGCTCACGCCGGGCCAGCACCCTCATCGCGGTGGAGAACCGGTCGATGGACCGGGTCCGTGCCACCTCGTCGTGGTGCTTGAGCGCCTTGGGAATCAGGTAAACGGCCCACGCGAGGGCGAGCACGACGAAGATGATCCCAGACAAGTCCACGAGAGAGACGATAGGAGCGGTACGGCGCAGCGCCCCGCAGGCGGAGCGGTGTGTCGCAAGAAGACTCCTGTGACTGGTGTGACTACTCGCCCCGGAACCGCCGCAGCATGCCGCCGGGGACCTCCTCCACCGTCACCGCGAACAGCCGGTGGTCGCGCCACGCGCCGTCGATGTGGAGGTAGCGCGGCGCGTAGCCGATCTCGGTGAAGCCGAGCTTCTCGACCACGCGGAGGCTGGCCCGGTTCTCCGGCCGGATCGCCACCTCGATCCGGTGCAGGTCCAGCTCGAACAGGCAGTAGTCCACGACCAGCGCGACCGCCGTCGGGATCACGCCCTGGCCGGCGTGACGCTCGTCGACCCAGTAGCCGAGCTGCCCCCACCGAGCGGAGCCGCCGGTGATGTTCGTGACCGTGAGCTGCCCGGCGAACTCGTCGTCGACGGTGACCGCGAAGGGCAGCGTCCGGCGCTGCCGGGCCTGGCGGTGCAGGTCGCGCACGAGGCCGCGGAACGTGCCGGGGGCGGACCGGTCCCCCGGCGGCACGGTGGCCTCCCAGGGGGTGAGCCAGGCGGCGTTGCGGCGTCGTACCTCGGCCCACGCCCGGGCGTCGTGCATCGACAGCGGCCGCAGGCCGACCCGGCCGGCGCGCAGCTCGACGCGCCAGGGGCTGCCCGTCCGTGCGCTCAGTGGTCGCTCCCGACGATCTGCTCGACTGCGTGGCGCAGCAGCGGTACGACGACCGCGAGGCCGTCCTTCACGCCGCCACGCGAGCCGGGGAGGTTGACGACGAAGGCCTGCCCGGCCACGCCGGCAAGGCCCCGCGACAGGGCCGCCGTGGGGACGCCGTTCGCCACCCCGTGGGCGCGGATCGCCTCCGCCACGCCCGGCAACTCGCGGTCCAGCAGAGGACGGGTCACCTCGGGGGTGAGGTCCGTCGGGGTCAGCCCGGTGCCGCCGGTGGTGATCACCCCGCGGGCGCCCGCGTCGACCGCGGCGCGGATCGCCTCGCCGACGGGCTCGCCGTCGGGGACCACGACCGGGCCCTCGACCTCGAAGCCGAGCTCTTCCAGCGCCGCGACGATCAGCGGCCCGGTGGTGTCCTCGTAGACCCCGGCCGCGGCCCGGTTCGACGCCGCGATCACCGTCGCCTTCACGCCCCACCCCGATTCGTCTGCGGTCCATGGGGTGTTCTGTGGAGGGCGGTCGCAGACGAATCGGGGTGGGCCCAGTCGCCGGACTTGCCGCCGGTCTTCGTCAGCACGCGCACGTCGGTGATGACCGCGGCCTTGTCGACGGCCTTCACCATGTCGATGACGGTGAGCGCTGCGACGGTCACAGCGGTCAGCGCCTCCATCTCCACGCCGGTCCGGTCGCTGGTGCGCACGGTGGCGGTGATCTCCACGGCGTCGTCGGCGACCTCGAGGTCCACCGTGACGCCCGAGATCGCCAGCGGGTGGCACAGCGGCACCAGGTCGGGGGTCCGCTTCGCGGCCATGATCCCGGCGACCCGGGCCACGCCGAGGGCGTCACCCTTCGGCACGCCCTCCCCGCGCAGCAGGCCGACCACCTCGGCGGAGACCAGCACCCGCCCGGCCGCCACCGCCTCCCGGGCCGTCACGTCCTTGCCGGAGACGTCGACCATCCGGGCGGCGCCGGTCTCGTCGACGTGGGTCAGCCGCGCGCCCGGCTCGTCGGCCATCAGAAGTCCCGGTCCAGCACGAGCACCTGCACCTGCTCGCCGGCCTGCACCGCGGTGGTGTCCTCGGGTACGACGATCAGCGCGTTGGCGTCCGACAGGTCGCCCATCAGGTGCGAGCCGTGGCCGCCGACGGGCGTCACGTGCGCGCCACCGCCGTCGATCTCGAACAGCGCCCGCACGAACTGCCGGCGCCCCGGCCCGGACGAGAACCCCTTGGTGGCCAGCGCCCGGACCATCGGGCGGCGGTAGGGCTTCTTGCCCATCATCTTGCGGATCGCCGGGAGCACGAAGACCTCGAAGGAGACGTACGACGAGACCGGGTTGCCCGGCAGCGTGATGATCGGCGTGGAGTCCTCTCCGACGAACCCGAAGCCCTGCGGCTTGCCGGGCTGCATCGCCACCTCGCCGAACGACACCGTCCCGAGCTCGGCGAGCACCTCCTTGACCACGTCGTACTGGCCCTTGCTCACCCCGCCGCTGGTGATCACCAGGTCGGCCCGGACGAGCTGGTCCGACAGCGCGTCCTGGAACTCCTGGGGGTCGTCGGAGACGATTCCCACCCGGTAGGCGATCGCCCCCGCGGCCCGGGCCGCCGCCGCCAGCATGTAGGAGTTCGCGTCGTAGACCGAGTCGTGCCCCAGGCCCGAGCCGGGCTCCCGGAGCTCGGACCCGGTCGACATGATCACCACCCGCGGCCGCGGCCGGGCCTGCACCTGCGAGCGGCCGACCGAGGCGAGCAGGCCGAGCTGGCGCGGGCCGAGCACGGTGCCGTCCTCCATCAGCAGGTCGCCGACCCGGACGTCCTCGCCACGGTAGCGCACGTGCTGGCCGCGGGTCGGCGCCTTGGTGATCCGCACGTTGGCCACCCCGGCATCGGTCCACTCCACCGGTACGACGGCGTCCGCGCCCTGCGGCACCGGCGCCCCGGTCATGATCCGCACCGACGTGCCCGGGGAGAGCGCGAAGAGCTTGGTCTGCCCCGCGGCCATCTCCCCCACGACCGGCAGGTGCACCGGGTGGTCCTCGGAGGCCGTCGCGACGTCGTCGAAGTAGACCGCGTAGCCGTCCATCGCCGAGTTGTCGAAGGCCGGCAGCGCGATCGGTGCGGTGATGTCCTCGCACACCGGCAGGCCGAGCGCCTCCAGCAGCGGCTGGTCGTAGGGCTGCAGCGGGGTGAGGGCGTCCAGGATGCGCTCGACGTGCTCGTCGACACTGCTCAGCCGGTCGGCGGGCATCACAGGAGAGACCATGGGAGGAACCCTAACGACTGCGGCGGCCTGCGCCATCCGATGGTCGCCCCCCGCGCGACGCGTCGGTCTCCCCGCGCTAGCCGATGGTCGTCCCGGGCTGCACTCGCGAGGGGGAACCCTGGTCGTCGAGCACGCCGTCGCCCACCACCGACACCTCCGGACCGAAGTACCAGTCGCCGTTGACCACGAGCTGGTGCGCCCGCCGCAGCGAGGGGACCCCGTCGGCGAACCGGGCGTCGAAGTCGGCGATCAGCTTGTAGTGCGCCGGGTCGAGGTCGACGAACGGCACCTTCTCGACGCCGTCGGTCAGCCGCAGCCCGGCGTCGTCGCCGAGGTCGTAGCAGTCCGAGCGCAGCACCAGCAGGTCGTTGGTGGTCTTCACCGGGATGAACCGGTCGCGGAACACCTCGATCACCCGGGCGCCCTCGAACACCTCGATGGCCGAGCCCATCGCGGTCTCGATCTGGATGACCTCGGGGCTGTCCGGATCGGCCGGGTCGACGGTCTTGGTGTTCTTGATCAGCGGCAGGCCGAGGATGCCGTCGCGGGCCTCGAGCTCGCGCTTCACCGCGGGCAGGTCGAGCCAGAGGTTGTTCGTCGAGGCGTACTTGTGCCGGTCGAGGTCGGCCAGCGCCGCCTTGTCCTCGTCTAGGGTCTGCGCGGTCTCCCGCAGCACGATGCGGCCGTCGTCCTTGCGCGTGGCGAAGTGCCCGCCCTTGCGGTCCGACGGGGTACGTCGTACCGCCTCGACTGCGAACGGCGCGCCCGACCCGGCGAACCACGCCGCGACCCGCGGGTCCGGCACGGCCCCGAGGTTGTCGGAGTTGGACACGAACGCCTGCGTGTAGCCGGCCTCGATGAGCCGGTCGAGCAGCCCGGTCCCCCGCAGCGCGGTGTAGATGTCGCCGTGCCCCGGCGGGCACCATTCGAGGTCCGGGTCGGCGGGCCACGCCACCGGGGTGAGGTCGTCGGCGCGCAGCTTGGGCTCCTTGTTCTGCAGGAACTCCAGCGGCAGGTCGCCCACCGGCAGGTCGGGGTAGCCGTCGAGCACGCGCAGTGTCTCGGCGGAGGTGCGGAAGCTGTTCATGAACACCAGCGGCAGGCCGACGCCGTGCTGCACCCGCGCCGCCAGCACCTGGCGGACGATGATGTCGAGGAAGCTCAGCCCGTCGCGCACCTCGAGCCGCGACTTGGCGCGGTCGAGCCCCATCGAGGTGCCAAGGCCGCCGTTGAGCTTGATCACCACGGTGCGCCCGAGCCCGTCGGTGGGCGCGGGCGTGGGGACGTCGATGTCGGCGATGGAGGGGATCGCCAACGGCTCGATCGCGGCCTCCGGGATCATGCCGGTCTCGCCGCTCTCGACGAGCCGGTAGTAGTGGGCGAACACCTCGATCGCGGCCGGGTCCACCCCGGCCTGCGTCATCTTCTCGCGCGCCTGCTGCAGTCCCTCGTCGCTCATGCCGACGAGCCTAGAGGTTGGCGCGGTAGCGTCACGAGGCATGGCGACGCTGACTCCTCCCGAGGCGCAGAAGCTCGCGCTGCGCGACCGGCTGCTCACCGACCGCCGGCGTCGCCCGCTGGTCGAGGTCGGCCAGGACGCCCAGCGGATCGCGCGCCACCTCGCGGACTGCCCCGAGGTACGACGGGCGGCGACCGTCGCGGCCTACGTGTCGATCGGCCAGGAGCCCGGCACCGGTCCGCTGCTGGAGCTGCTCGCCGCCGCCGGCAAGCGGATCGTGCTGCCGGTGCTGCTGCCCGACAACGACCTGGACTGGGCGGCGTACACCGGGCCGGACGACCTGGTCGCCGCCGGGCGCGGGCTGCTGGAACCGCCGGGTCCGCGGCTGGGCCGCGAGGCGGTCGCCACCGCCGACGTGGTGCTGGTGCCCGCGCTCGCGGTGGACCGCTCCGGGATGCGGCTCGGCCGCGGCGGCGGCTCCTACGACCGGGCGCTGGGCCGGGTGCCGGTGGGCACGTTCGTGTGCGCGTTGTTGTACGACGGGGAGGTGCTCGACGAGGTGCCGCGCGAGGACCACGACCGGCCCGTCACCGCCGTGGTGACCCCCTCGGGGGTCAGCCGCCCGGCTTGAGCGTGAGGGTGTCCTCGGCCGCCGCCTCGACCGCGTCGCGCGAGTAGGCCCACGGCAGGCTCTTGCCGGCCACCCACAGGTCGGTCTGGTCGACGTAGTGGTCGGAGAAGGCGTGCCCGGACACGCCGGTGAGGTTGACCCACGTGGAGGAGTCGAGGTCGGCCATCGAGACCACCATCCGCATCGAGGGCGACGCGGTGACCTCGTAGGAGTCGCTCGCGGCGTCCCACTTGGTGGCGTCGACGATCTCGCCACCCCCGCCGACCTGGTAGCCGCCGCGGTTGAACAGCCACCTCACCAGGCCGATGTCGGACTGGCCGAGGGTCTGGTTCTCGAGGTTCATCCGGTGCTGGTGGCCCCAGGTCCAGTCGACCGCCCGGCGCGCCTGCCGGCGGGTGAGCTCGTCCCGCGCGTCGGCCATCGCCCGGGCCAGGATGTCGTCGCGGGTCTCCACGACGGTCTCGGTCGTGACGTCGTCCCACCAGTGGCTGTTCGGCCTCGCCAGCAGCCTGCGCAGCACCTCGAACCAGCGGCCGCCGCCGTCGGGCCAGACCGCCTCGCGCATCTCGTCGTGGAAGGTCAGCGCCAGCACGTTCTTGTACGTCGCGTTGAAGTACGCCGCCGCCGGCGAGTCCGCCTCCTGGTCGTAGTCCCAGTTCTGCAGCAGCCGCTGGCCGGCGGCGAGGTACTGCGAGGGCATCAGCACGTCGAGCAGGTAGGGCACCATCGTGGGCGCGAACCCGTTGCGGGTGTCGAGCTGGATCTGCGCCATGTCCTCGACGCTGAGCTTCGCCTTGCGCTGCAGCAGGTCCACGATCCGCTGGCTGCGGTAGCCGTAGGCCCACGAGTCGCCGAGGTAGAACGGGTACTTCTTGCCGACCACGGCCTGGTTGGCCGTCGCGACGAACCCGTCCTCGGGGTCGAGCACGGTCGGCAGCGACTCGAACGGGATGTACTTGCCGGTCCAGTCGTTCGACGGCAGCCACCCCTCCGCCGGGTAGTCGCCGTCGTTGCCGGGCTTGCGGATCGGGATCCGGCCCGGCGCCTGGTAGCCGATGTGGCCGTCGCGGTCCGCGTAGACGAGGTTCTGCGACGGGACCGAGAACAGGGACGCCGCGGCCCGGAACTCGTCCCAGTTGGTGGCCTTGTCCAAGGCGAAGATGGCGTCGGCGGTCGGCTGCGGGTCCAGCGCCGTCCACGCGAGCGCGACGGCGTAGCCGTTGCCGCGCGCGGGGGCGTCCTCCTCGTCCTCGACCGGCGAGTTCGCGCCGACCGTGCTGAGCTCGGTGGACACGTCGGAGAGCAGCGGCCCGTGCCGGGTCGAGCGGACGGTGAACGTGAACGGCTCGTCTCGGCCCAGCACGTCGATGGTCTCGTCGCGCATCTTCAGCGGCAGCTGCTCGCCGTCGTACTCATAGGTCTTGCCCGACACCTTCTCCAGGAACAGGTCGGTGACGTCGGGGCCGAGGTTGGTGAAGCCCCAGGCGATCTGCTGGTTGTGGCCGATCACCACACCCGGCAGCCCGGCGAACGTGAAGCCCGTGACGTCGAACGGGCA
>JBQCEF010000014.1:0-4646 GCA_051960495.1 Nocardioides sp.
GGCCTCGCCTCGCCCGACGCCGCCACGACGATCGCGCGTGACGGGCTGGCGTCGCTGCACGCACGGATGCGAGTCCGCGACGAGGCGGGCAGCGAGCACCCGCTCGCCGAGTGGCCGTCGGACGGGCGGCACGTCGAGGGGGTCGAGGTGACCGGGGCCGGCGAGCCGGTCGGCGAGCTCGTGCTGCCCTATCGGGGCGAGCGGCTGCGCGGCGACGACATCCGCCGGCGCGTCGACGCCTGGACCGACGCCGGCACCGTGGAGCCGTCGCTCGCCGAGGCGGTCGAGGCCGTGCTGGCCAACCCCGACTGGCTGCGGCTCGAGGGGCACACCGTGGCCGTCCTCGGTGCGGGCGCGGAGATGGGGCCGCTGCCGTCACTGCTGCGGTGGGGCGCCCGGGTCGCCGCGGTCGACCTGGCCCGGCCGCCGATCTGGTCGCGGGTGCTCCAGCTCGCGCGCGAGGGGGCCGGCACGCTCGTGGTGCCGCTGCTGCACGGGTACGACGGGGACGAGCTCGACCAGGTGGCCGGGATCGACCTTCTGGCCGACGTGCCCGCGATCGGCGACTGGCTGGCCGGGCAGCCCGGCACGCTCGTGGTCGGCAACTACGTCTACGCCGACGGTGCGACGAACCTGCGGGTATCGACCGCGGTGGACGCGCTGACGACCCGGCTCCAGGGCGCTCGCGGCGACGTGGCGCTCGGCTTCCTCGCCACGCCGACCGACGTGTTCGCGGTGCCCGGCCCGGCCGTCGAGCACGCCACGCGCGCCTACGAGAGCCGCTCCGGGCGCGCCAAGACGCTCGGCCGTCCGCTGCGGGCGCTGTCCGGGGGACGGCTGCTGCGCCGCGCCTACCCGCCCGGGGCGGACCCCGGGATCAACGACGCGCTCGTGCCGCAGCAGGGGCCGAACTACGCGCTGGCGAAGCGGCTGCAGCGCTGGCGCGCGACCGTCGCCCGCCACGACGGCGCGACCGTGTCGATGACCGTCGCGCCGCCGACGAGGACGCGCTCGGTGGTCAAGAACCGGGCCCTCGCAGCGGCCTACGCCGGTGCCCACCGGTTCGGGGTCGAGGTGTTCGAGCCGTCGACCTCCAACGTGCTGATGGCCGCGCTGCTGGTCCACGACCTGCACACCGACGGCGGCCCGCGGCACGACCACCCGTGGCAGGACGAGGCCTACGTCGCGGTGCACGGCGGGCTGTGGCGCACGCCGTACGCCCCGAGGAGCGCGCTGGGGCTCGCCGCGCTGCTGGGGTACGGCGCGGCACGATGACCGAGCCGCGGCGCCGGTTCGTCGTGCAGCACCACCGTGCGACCGGCGACCACTACGACTTCCGGCTGGAGGTCGACGGCGCGCTCGCGTCCTGGGCGGTGCCCAAGGGACCGACGCTGGACCCCGCTCGCCGGCGGACGGCGTTCAAGGTGGGCGACCACCCGATGGAGTACCTCCTCTTCGAGGGCGTGATCCCCGAGGGCACCTACGGCGCCGGCGACGTCGTGGTGTGGGACACCGGCACGTGGCAGCCGCACGGCACCGACGACCCGTCGGCAGCGCTCGACGCTGGCGAGCTGCACCTCGACATCTTCGGCGAGAAGCTGCGCGGCCGGCTCGCGCTGGTCCGCCGGGGCGAGCCGGGGGAGCGCGAGCAGTGGCTGCTCGTGCACAAGCACGACGAGGACGCGGTCGACGGCTGGGAGCCGGGCGACCACCCGCGATCGGTGCTGACCGGCCGCACCAACGACGAGGTGCTCGCCGCACGCGACCGCCTGTGGCTCTCGGACCGTCCGGCCGCCGAAGCCGAGGTCCGTCTCGACGAGCCCGCCGAGCAGCTGGCCGAGGAGCTCGCCGCCCTGGACGAGCTGGGCGCGCAGGGCACCTGGACCGTCTACGGGCGGTCGCTGAAGGTGACCAACCTCGACAAGGAGCTGTTCCCCGGCCGCGACGGCGAGCCGCCGGTGACCAAACGGGAGCTGCTCCGCTACGCGGCGACCATCGGGCCGACCGTGGCTCCCTACCTGACCGGCCGTGCGATGAACCTGCGCCGGCACCCGAACGGCGCGCAGACCAAGGGCTTCTGGCACAAGCAGCGGCCCGAGCACGCGCCGGCGTGGGTCGGCGCCTGGCACAACCCGGACGCCGACGAGGGCGAGACCACGACCTACCCGGTGCTCGACGAGCCGGCGGCGGTGGTGTGGGCGGCCCAGTTCGGGGCGCTGGAGTGGCACGCGTGGACGTCGCGGACCGACCAGTCGCAGCGCCCGTCGTACGTCATGCTCGACCTCGACCCGGGCGAGGAGACGTCGTGGGAGGACGTGCTGGTGCTGGCCCGGCTGCACCGCACGGCGTTCGAGCACCTCGGCGTGCGCGCCTACCCCAAGGTGACAGGCAGGCGCGGCATCCAGATCTGGGTGCCGATCAGGCGCGGCCCGACCTTCGACGAGACCCGCGCCTGGGCCGAGCAGCTGTCCCGCACGGTCGGCGCGGTGGTTCCCGAGCTCGTGAGCTGGAAGTGGGAGGTCCGCGCACGGGGCGGCCGGGCGCGGCTCGACTTCACCCAGAATGCGATCAACAAGACGCTGGTCGCGCCGTACAGTCCCCGCGCCGCGGCCGGGGCGCCGGTGTCCGCGCCGATCACGTGGGACGAGCTCGACGACCCGGACCTGCGGCCGGACGGCGTCACGATCCGCACCCTGCCGGACCGGCTGGCCGAGCACGGCGACCTCTTCCGGGGCGTGCTGGACGGCGACCAGGTGCTGCCCGACATCGGCTGAGCCCCGCGGAACGGCTCGTCTCGTCCGCGACGATTACTGTCGACGTCGTGGTCTACACCAGCGAGTACCCGATCTTCTCCGTCACCGTCGACGTGGTCTGCCTGACGGTCCGCGACGGCTCGTTCCAGGTCCTGCTGGTCGAGCGCGGCGCGGATCCCTTCGAGGGTCGACTGGCGTTCCCGGGCGGGTTCGTCGAGATCGACGAGGACCTCGAGGACGCCGCCCGGCGCGAGCTGCGCGAGGAGACGAGCGTCGAGGCGCCGCGGCGGATCGAGCAGCTGGCGACGTACGGCCGTCCCGGTCGCGACCCGCGGGGCCGGACCGTCTCCGTCGCACACCTCGCGATCGCCGCGGGGATGGGCGAGGCGACGGGCGGCTCCGATGCCGCCGACGCCGGGTGGTACGACGTGGCGGGGCTGCTCGGCGACCCGGACGCCCTCGCGTTCGACCACGCCGAGATCCTCGCCGACGCGGTCGAACGGGCGCGCGGCAAGCTGGAGTACTCGCCGATCGCGGCCGACTTCTGCGCCCCGGCGTTCACCATCGGCGAGCTGCGCCGGGTCTACGAGGTGGTGTGGGGCGTGCAGCTCGACCCGGCGAACTTCCACCGCAAGGTCACCCGCGCCGAGGGGTTCCTGGTCGAGGCGGAGGGTACGACGGACCGCGGGGGCGGCCGGCCTGCGCAGCTGTACCGACGTGGCGGCGCCGAGCGGATCCATCCGCCGCTGAACCTGCGGGCGACGTCCCCTCGCTGACCCGGCGCGTCCTCACCGACAGGCGCGCTGACCCGGCGCGTCCTCGCGTGCGAGTACGTCATCTGCAGCAGTGTCAATGCCGAATTCACGCCTGTTTCGGGCGCCGGGGGCGGTCCTACCGTGAAACGGATCAGTCGCCTCAAAGGGGGAAACCCATGCGCACTCTCTCGCGAACTCTCACCGTCACCGCATCGAGCCTGGCGGTCGTCGCCGCCGCGCTGGTCGGGATGGTCCCCGCCGACGCCGCAGGTGGACAGGACGTCGCGCCGCAGCCGGCCCGTTCGCACTGGGCCGACGGGGCTCCGCTCGCCGGCCGATCGGCGGCCGCCCCTGGCCAGGTGGTCCGCGACTACCTGGCCGGCCACGGGGTCGGAGCCGCGGCCGCGGGGCTGCAGGTCTCGTCGTCGTGGTCGAGCGGAAAGCTGTCGTACCTCCGGCTCGGCCAGTCCGTCCAGGGCCTGCGGGTCCCGGGCACCGACGTGAAGGCGGTGTTCGCCGACGGCGCGCTGGTGAGCGTCGTCGAGAACGCGGCGCGGGTCGGCGGCCCGGTCAAGGCGGCCTCGGTGACCCCCGACGACGCACTGCGCGCTGCGGTGGCCGACCTGTACCCGGGTCGCTCGGTGTCGACGGCCGGCGCGCGGCGCTCGGGCAACGTCACGACGTACGCGCAACAGGGCTTCTCCGCCGCGCCGACCGTCGAGAAGGTCGCGCTGCCGACGACGGACGGGCGCGCGGCCGCGGGGTACGTCGTCACCACGTGGGACACCGACAACGTCCTCACGCTCACGACCGTCGACAGCGCCGGTGCGGTGGTCGACCGGGAGGTGCGGACGAACAACGACACCTACAACGTCTTCCCCGAGGACCCCGACAAGACCAAGCAGAGCCTGGTCACCGACCCGGCCGACCCGAACTACTCGGAGAACGGATGGCTGTCGGGCACCCAGTGGAGCAACCACATCAGCGGCAACAACGCCAACGCCTACCTCGACACCGACAACGACAACGCACCGGACGCCGACGCGGCCCCGGTCGGCAACGAGATCTTCGGCGCCGTCTGGGACGGGACCGTCCAGCCCGACGAGGGCGACAACCAGGCCGTCGCCGTGCAGAACCT
>JBQCEF010000015.1:0-8008 GCA_051960495.1 Nocardioides sp.
AGGACGCGGTCACCGACCTGGCCGCCCAGCAACGGTGGCGGCTGCACCCGGTCGGGGCGCTCGACCTGCTGCCCGGCGACACCGCCCGACGGCTGAAGGAGGCCGCCGACTCGACCCGCGACGTCGACGGCATGATCGTGAACATCGCGGTCGGCTACGGCGGCCGCCGGGAGATCGCCGACGCGGTGCGCTCGCTGCTCCAGGAGCACGCCGCCAAGGGCACCTCGATCGAGGAGCTGGCCGAGGTCCTCGACGTCGAGCACATCGCCGAGCACCTCTACACCAAGGGACAGCCCGACCCCGACCTGGTGATCCGGACCTCCGGGGAGCAGCGGCTCGGAGGGTTCCTGCTCTGGCAGAGCGCGCACAGCGAGTTCTACTTCTGCGAGGCCTACTGGCCCGACTTCCGCCGCGTCGACTTCCTGCGCGCGCTGCGGGCCTACGCGGACCGGGAGCGCCGGTTCGGCGCCTGACGCCGCCGCGCGGGCCGCGCGCACGACGTACGGAGTTTTTCACCTTCCGGCCACCGCGCGGCCGGGCGTGTCGCCACGGGCGGGGCCCCGGGGAAGGCTTACCTTCGAGGGGACGGAGAGTGGGGAAGCTCACCGTCACGGGAGGCCCGTTCGTGACAACTCACGACCAAGCGTCATCCGGGAGTCCGCACTCGGACTTTCGGGCCCGCTCCCGGTCCGGCACCAACTGACCAGGACCGGGACGCGAGTGCGCGTGCCGGTCAGCGAGGGGAAGCACCGTGGCTGCATCCAAGAGCACCGTGCCGTCGTCGGGACCGTCCACCGGGTCCGCGACCGCGTCCACCGCCCGCCGCAGGAGCACCAAGCCGCCGGCCACGCCCGGCGTGCGCACCTACGTCCTCGACACCAGCGTGCTGCTGGCCGACCCCGGGGCGATGCACCGGTTCGAGGAGCACGAGGTCGTGCTCCCGGTGGTGGTGATCACCGAGCTCGAGGGCAAGCGGCACCACCCCGAGCTGGGCTACTTCGCCCGCGCGGCGCTGCGGACCCTGGACGAGATGCGCGTGCGGCACGGCCGCCTCGACCAGCCGGTGCCGGTGGGGGAGGCCGGCGGCTCGATCCGCGTCGAGCTCAACCACACCGACCCCGAGTCGCTCCCGTCCGGCTTCCGGCTCGGTGACAACGACACCCGGATCCTCGCGGTCGCCCGCAACCTCGCCAACGAGGGCCGCGAGGTCACGCTGGTCTCCAAGGACCTGCCGCTGCGGATCAAGGCCTCCGCGGTCGGGCTCGACGCCGAGGAGTACCGCGCCGAGCTCGCCGCCGAGTCCGGCTGGACCGGGATGACCGAGGTCGAGGTCGGCGGGATGGTGCTCGACGAGCTGTACGACGACGGGGTGATCGACCTCGAGGAGGCCCGCGACCTGCCGTGCCACACCGGCATGGTGCTGATCTCCGAGCGGGGCAGCGCGCTGGGCCGGGTCAAGGCCGACAAGCGCGTGCACCTGGTCCGTGGCGACCGCGACGCGTTCGGGATCCACGGCCGCTCCGCCGAGCAGCGGATCGCGCTGGAGATGCTGCTCGACCCCGAGGTCGGGATCGTCTCGCTCGGCGGCCGGGCCGGCACCGGCAAGTCCGCGATGGCGCTGTGCGCGGGGCTCGAGGCCGTGATGGAGCGCCGCCAGCACAAGAAGGTGGTCGTCTTCCGCCCGCTGTTCGCGGTGGGTGGCCAGGAGCTCGGCTACCTGCCCGGCAGCGAGTCGGAGAAGATGTCGCCCTGGGGGCAGGCCGTCTTCGACACCCTCGGCGCGCTGACCTCGACCGACGTCATCGACGAGGTGCTCGACCGCGGCATGCTCGAGGTGCTGCCGCTCACGCACATCCGTGGCCGGTCGCTGCACGACGCGTTCGTGATCGTCGACGAGGCGCAGTCGCTGGAGCGCAACGTGCTGCTCACGGTGCTCTCCCGCATCGGCGCGAACTCGAAGGTCGTGCTGACCCACGACGTGGCACAGCGCGACAACCTGCGGGTGGGCCGGCACGACGGCATCGTGGCGGTGGTGGAGAAGCTCAAGGGCCATCCGCTGTTCGCCCACGTGACGCTGACCCGGTCCGAGCGGTCGCCGATCGCTGCGTTGGTGACCGAGATGCTGGAGCACGTCACGGTGTGATCCCCCGCACGGGCGGCAGCGGCGGCACAGATCCGTCACCGCCGACGCACCGGGCGGAACCGGGTGGGGGAGGGCGCTCTCCCACCCGGGGCCCGTTGCTGGTGGGACTGGTGTGACTGCTGTGAATTCCCGGCTGTGCTGCCCGTCATACGCCGTCCACCGGCCGGTCCATGCCGGATTTGCGTGTGCTAGCGCGATGGGGCACCGTGGTCCCTTCGCCGCTATGCCCCATTTGGGGCGGCGGCAAACCCCTGTAGTCGACACTGTCTGCGAGAACCCCTGTGCCCCGACGAGACGAGTACGTCCCGAAGCACCGCGGCCCCGCGTCCGAACCAGCCCTGAAGAAGGGCATCCGCAAGTCGGTCCTGTACTCCGGTGTGGCCGTGGCCGCGACCGGTATCGCCGTGTCCTCGGGGGTCTTCGCGCACGACGACGCCGTCGGTGACGGCGCCGGCGCCTCGCTGAGCGCCTCGCACCACCTCAGCACCACCCCGAGCACGGCTCCGGACCTCTCCGAGCGCGAGAACCGCACCGTGTCGCGCTCGGCGGACCGGACCTCGCTCGACGACGCCAAGAAGGACAGCCTCGACCAGGACTCGGGCGGTCAGCAGACCAAGACCGAGGACCTCAGCACCGCCGACCCGCGCGACATCGCCCGCGCGATGCTCCCGGAGTTCGGCTTCTCCGAGTCCGACTTCGGCTGCCTCGACTCGCTCTACATGAGCGAGAGCGGCTGGAACCCGCACGCGGACAACCCGACCTCGTCCGCCTACGGCATCCCGCAGGCGCTGACCGGCGGCACCCACGACGACCTGCCGGCCGACTACATGACCAACCCGGCCTCGCAGATCCGCTGGGGCCTGCAGTACATCAAGAACAGCTACGGCACGCCGTGCGCCGCGTGGGCGTTCAAGCAGTCCCACCGCTGGTACTGAGCCGGCCCGACGGGCCGGCAGTTGAACAGGCAGACTCGGTGGACCTCGGTCGGCGTCACGCCTGAGCAGGCGACGGTCGCGACAGGTCTGCCTGTTCGTCTGCCGCGGACCCCCTCGGCAGCACGCGAGGGCTACGGGTGGGTCATGCTCGCCACGTCGAGCGCGGTGTCGAGCTGCTCCTCGGTGAGGTCGCCCTTCTCCACGAAGCCCATCTCGACGACCACTTGGCGGATCGTCTTCTCCTCGGCGAGCGCCTTCTTGGCCACCTTGGCGGCGTTCTCGTAGCCGATGTACTTGTTCAGTGGCGTCACGACCGACGGCGAGG
Organism: Nocardioides sp.; assembly: GCA_051960495.1. GTDB lineage: Bacteria > Actinomycetota > Actinomycetes > Propionibacteriales > Nocardioidaceae > Nocardioides_B. Next base: position 3,404 of record JBQCEF010000015.1, read on the forward strand.
ACTCGGCGTACGTCCGCATCCGGTCCTCGTTGGCGGTGATCCCGGCGATGCACCGGTCGGCGAGCAGCACGCTCGAGGTGGACAGCAGCCGGATCGACTCGAGCAGGTTGCGGGCCATCACCGGCATCATCACGTTGAGCTCGAAGCTGCCCGAGGCCCCGGCCATCGTGACGGTCGCGTCGTTGCCGATCACCTGCGCGCACACCATCAGCGTCGCCTCGGGCAGGACCGGGTTGACCTTGCCGGGCATGATGCTCGAGCCCGGCTGCAGGTCCGGGAGGTTGATCTCGGCGAGGCCGGTCCGCGGCCCTGACGACATCCAGCGCAGGTCGTTGCAGAGCTTCGTGAGGCCGACGGCGATCGTGCGCAGCTGCCCGGACCGCTCCACGAGGCCGTCGCGCGCGCCCTGGGCCTCGAAGTGGTTGCGCGCCTCGGTGAACGGCAGCCCGGTCGCCGACGACAGCTCCTCGATCACAGCCGCCGCGAACCCCTCGGGGGTGTTGATGCCGGTGCCGACCGCCGTACCGCCCAGCGGGAGCTCCGCGACGCGGGGCAGGGTCGCCTCCAGGCGCTCGACCCCGTGGCGTACGGCGGCCGCGTAGCCACCGAGCTCCTGGCCGAGCATCACCGGGGTGGCGTCCATGAGGTGGGTCCGGCCGGCCTTCACGGTGTCCGCGAACTCCTCGGCCTTCGCCTCGAGCGTCGTGGCGAGGTGGTCGAGCGCGGGGACGAGCTGCTTGGTGGTCGCGCTGGTCGCGGCGAAGTGGATCGAGGTCGGGAAGGTGTCGTTGCTCGACTGGCTGGCGTTGACGTGGTCGTTGGGGTGCACCTCGACGCCGGCCTTGGCCGCGAGAGAGGCGAGGACCTCGTTCATGTTCATGTTCGACGACGTCCCGGAGCCGGTCTGGAAGACGTCGAGCGGGAAGTGGTCGAGGTGCTCGCCGGCCACGATCTCCGCGGCCGCCGTACGGATCGCCTCGGCCTGCTCGGCGGTGATCACGCCGAGGTCGGCGTTGACCTTGGCCGCGGCCGCCTTCACCTGCGCGATCGCCTTGACGTGCTCGTCCTCGAGGCGGGTGCCGCTGATCGGGAAGTTCTCGATCGCGCGCTGGGTCTGGGCGCGCCACAGGGCCTGCGCCGGGACCTGGACCTCGCCCATGCTGTCGTGCTCGATGCGGTAGTCGGTCATGGCGCCGAGGTTACAACCGGTTCGTCTGCGACCCTTCCGCTGAAAACCGACGAAACAGCGCAGACGAATCGGGGGTCAGGGGCGGCGCTGGGAGAGGTAGAGCCAGTAGCGCTCGTCGCGGACCTGCCCCGTGCCGTGCACGAGCGAGACGTCGTAGGGCACCGGCTCCACGTTGCCGAAGACGTCGGCCATCGCGTCGGCCAGCTCGGACGACTCCGCCGAGGACCACACCACGAGCGTCCCGCCGGGCCGCAGGGTCGCGGCGACCTGTGCGAGGAACCTGCGGCGGTAGACGTCGGCGTTGTCCTGGTAGACGAGGTAGCCGGGCCCGTTGTCGACGTCGAGCAGCACCAGGTCGTGCGCGGACGGTGTCGCCTCGGCCATCGCCATCCGGATGTCGGCGACCACCACGTGCACGCGCTCGTCGGCGAGGAACGCCGGGCCGTGCGGCACGGTGCCGTCGCGCATCCAGCGGACCAGGGCGTCCTCGATCTCGACGACGACCACGCGCTCGATCCGGTGGTCGTCGAGCACCTCGTGCAGCGTGAAGCCGAGCCCGAGCCCGCCGATGACGACCGAGCGCGGCGAGTCGACCCGGGCCAGGGCGGCGCGGGCGAGCTGGCGCTCGGTCGAGGTCTCCAGGGTGTCCATCACGAAGACGCCGTTGACCCGCAGCTCGAGCACGCGGGTGCCCTCCGGGTCATCGGGGTCGTGCCGCTCGCGGAGCACGACCTCGCCGCGGGCGGACTCGGCCCGCGCGAGCTCGTCGTACTCCATGGTTCCAGCTCCTTGCGTCATACGTTCTGAGGCCTATAGCGCTCGAAGCGTATGACGTCCCGGCCGGTCCGGCCGCGCGAGACCGGTTCCGTCCACAATGACGCGTACGGCCGGCTCGTCCACCGGCAGGGGGTTCGCGGTGGAAGGCCGGCGGCGCAGGAGTTTGCCTGTGTCATGCGATCGGACACGAACGACCGGCCGGTGGACGTACGACGTGCGCGCAGGCTCCGTGCGGAACGGCTGGCCGCGGACCAGGCCGGCATCCTCTCGCGGCGTCAGCTGATGCGTGGCGGGTGGACGCGATGGCAGATCCGAGCCGAGCTGCGCGCGGGCCGGTGGCGAGCGGTGGGCCGGCAGTGCGTGTGCGTCCACGCCGGGCCGCTCCCGCGGGAGGCCAGGCACTGGGTCGCCGTGATCGAGGCCGGCCCGCGAGCCTTCCTCGACGGTGAGTCGGCCCTCGTCGCTGCAGGGCTCACCGGCTACCAGGTGGCGGCGATCCGCGTGAGCGTGCCGCGAGGCGCCAGGATCTACCGCAGGCTGCCCGACGCCCACATCCGTCAGACGCGGCGGTGGGCCGCCGACGACGTCGCGGCCGGCCGACTCCCGCGAGCGCGTGCCGAGGTCGCGGCAGTCCGTGCAGCGTTGTGGGCCCGCAGTGACCGCCAAGCGGCGCTGTTGCTGACCATGGTGGTGCAACAGGGGCTCGCGACGGCGGAGCAGATCGCGGGGGAGATGCTCAGGATCCGCCGGGACAAGCGGCGCTCGTTCCTCCAGGCCGTCGTGCTCGACCTCCTGGGCGGCGTGCGTTCACTGGGTGAGCTCGACGTGGTGCGGGAGTGTCGGCGTCGCGGTCTGCCCGAGCCGGACAAGCAGGTCCTCCGCCGCACCAAGAACGGCACCTACTACCTGGATCTGCTGTGGACGCGGTGGGGGCTGGTCGTCGAGGTGGACGGGATCCAGCACTCGTGGGCGAATCAGGTCGTGGGCGACGCGGTTCGGCAGAACGACGTGTCGTTGCAGGGCCTGACGGTCCTCAGACTGCCGCTACTCGGGTTGCGTGTCGACGCCGACACGTTCTTCGCCCAGATCGAGGACGCCCTCGCCGCAGCCGGCTGTCCGATCGCCGGGGAGCGCTTCCGTTCCGCATGACGCTGCCGGGGACGTCATACGAACGGAGGCCTATAGGCCGCAAGACGTATGACGTCCCGCGCAACGTCATACGAACGGAGCGCTATAGGCCTCAACACGTATGACGCTGCGCGCGGCCTCAGACCTTCTCGGCGGAGCGGACCCGGATCCCCGACAGCGGCACGGTCGTCTGGCCGGCCGGGTCGGCGAAGAAGTCGTTGCCCTTGTCGTCCACGACGATGAACGCCGGGAAGTCCTCGACCTCGATCTTCCAGACCGCCTCCATGCCGAGCTCGGGGTACTCCAGCACCTCGACGTGCTTGATGCAGTCCTGCGCGAGCCGCGCCGCCGGGCCGCCGATAGACCCGAGGTAGAAGCCGCCGTGCGCCTCGCATGCCTTCGTCACCTGCACCGACCGGTTCCCCTTGGCCAGCATCACCATCGAGCCGCCGGCCGCCTGGAACTGGTCGACGTAGGAGTCCATCCGACCGGCCGTCGTCGGGCCGAACGAGCCGGACGCGTAGCCCTCCGGCGTCTTTGCCGGTCCGGCGTAGTAGACCGCGTGGTCCTTGAGGTACTGCGGCATCCCCTCGCCGGCGTCGAGCCGCTCCTTGATCTTCGCGTGCGCGATGTCGCGGGCGACGACCAGCGGCCCGGTCAGCGACAGCCGCGTCTTCACCGGGTGCTTCGACAGCTCGGCGCGGATCTCGGCCATCGGCCGGTTGAGGTCGATCTTCACGACGTCGTCGGACAGCGTCTCCCCGGTGGTCTCCGGGAGGTACTTCGCCGGGTCCCGCTCGAGCTGCTCGAGGAAGACGCCCTCCGCGGTGATCTTGCCCAGCGCCTGCCGGTCCGCCGAGCACGACACCGCGATCGCGACCGGGCACGAAGCGCCGTGCCGGGGCAGCCGGACCACGCGGACGTCGTGGCAGAAGTACTTCCCGCCGAACTGCGCGCCGATCCCGAACGACTGGGTGAGCTTGAAGACCTCCTCCTCCAGCTCGAGGTCCCGGAACCCGTGCGCCTCCATCGACCCGGAGGTGGGGAGGTTGTCGAGGTAGTGCGCGGAGGCGTACTTCGCGGTCTTCAGCGCGTACTCCGCCGACGTCCCGCCGATGACCACGGCGAGGTGGTACGGCGGGCAGGCGGCGGTGCCGAGCGAGCGGATCTTCTCGTCGAGGAACTCGAGCATCCGCTTGGGGTTCAAGACGGCCTTCGTCTCCTGGAAGAGGATGGACTTGTTGGCCGAGCCGCCGCCCTTGGCCATGAACAGGAACTTGTACTCCGGGCTCTTCCCGGGCGCGCCCGGCGTCGAGTACAGCTCGATCTGCGCGGGCAGGTTCGTGCCGGTGTTCTTCTCCTCCCACATCGTCAGCGGGGCGAGCTGGGAGTAGCGCAGGTTGAGCTTCGTGTAGGCGTCGTACACGCCCTTGCTGATCCACTCGCCGTCGTCGGCGCCGGTGAGCACGCCCTCGGACTTCTTGCCCATGACGATCGCGGTGCCGGTGTCC
>JBQCEF010000016.1:0-4019 GCA_051960495.1 Nocardioides sp.
GGACCGGGGGCGCACCGTGCCTCATCGCGTTGGTCAGCAGGTTGTCCAGGACCTGCGCGAGCCGGTCTCCGTCGCCGGTCATCGTCAGACCGTCATCCGCGTCGACCTCGACGTGCGCGTCGGGCCAGGTGCGTCGTACGGCGGACACCGCGTCCGCGACCAGCCGGTTGACCGAGACCGGCTCGCGGCGAAGCTCGGTGGCGCCGGCGTCGAGCTTCGAGGCCGTGAGCAGGTCCTCGAGTAGCCGCCGGAGCCGCTGGGTGCTCGACTCCATGCCGGCCAGAAGCTCGTTGCGGGTCACGTCGTCGAGCTGCTCCCAGTGCTTGGTCAGCATGTCCGCGGTGCCGCCGAGCACGTTGACCGGGGTGCGCAGCTCGTGCGCGGCGACGGCGAGGAAGCGGGCCTGGTCGGCGGCCGTACGTTCCAGCCGCTCGTTGAGCGCGGCCAGCTCGCCGTTGGCCACCGCGAGCGCCTCGAGCGCGCCCTCCCGCTCCTGCTCGAGCTTGCGGCGCTCGGTGGTGTCCCGGGTGACCTTGGTGAAGCCGATGTGCTCACCCTCGGAGTTGAACACCGCGGTGATCAGCACGTTGGCCCAGAACCGCGACCCGTCCTTGCGGATCCGCCAGCCCTCCTCCTCGTAGTGGCCGTCGCGCACCGCGAGCTGCAGCTCGTGCTCAGGGTGCTTGGCCGCTTGCACCTCGGGCGGGTAGAAGGTCCGGAAGTGGCGGCCGACGATCTCCTCGGCGGTGTAGCCCTTGATCCGCTGCGCACCGATGTTCCAGCTGACGATGTGGCCGTCGGGATCGAGCATGAAGATCGCGTAGTCCTGCACCGCCTCGACCAGCAGCCGGAACCGCTCCTCGCTGCGTCGCAGCTGCTCGACCGCCACCCGCTCGGCCGTGACGTCCTGCGCCTGCAGGAAGAGGTACAGCGGACGCCCGCCTGCATCTCGCACGGGTGCGAACGTGGCTCGCACCCGGTGCTGCTCGTCGGCCTCCTTCAGACCGTGTTCGAGCTCCACGACGTCGTGATGGTCCTCGATGATCTGCTCGAGCACCGTGTCGATGGCCGCGCCCTCGCCGCGGGTGAGGTCGGCGTACGACGTGCCGATCAGCTCCTCGCCGCGACGGCTCACAAGCGCGGCGAGGGCGGCGTTGACCCGGACCAGCTGGCCGGTAAGGGTCATGGTGGCCATCCCGATGGCGGCCTGGTCGAACACCTCACGGAACCGCTCGAGGTGCTCGTTGAGCTGGTGCTCGGCGTCGACCCCTGCCGAGTCGACGCCGTGCGGTGCCGAACCGTCCGTCGAGTCGCCGTTCAGCGCGCCGAGCAGCCGCCCGCTCAACGTGTCGATCGGGACGGCCTTCGGCACGAACCCGGCAGCGCCGAGGGCGACAGCCTTCTCCGCGAGGCCCTGCTCCTCGAAGCCGCTGTACATCAGCACCTTCGTGTTCGGTGACTCCTCGAGGATGGATGGCAGTGCCTGCAGGCCGTCCATCACCGGCATCGACGCGTCCAGCAGCATCAGCGCCGGGTGGTGCTCGCGGGCCAGCGCGATCGCCTCGGCGCCGTTGCCGCCCTCGCCCACGACCTCGAGGTCTCCGGTCAGCCGGAGGCTGGTGCGGACCAGGGTGCGAACCTCGGGTGCGTCGTCGACCAGCACGATGGTGGGCACAGCCTGCGTCATGCCTGAACGGTAGTCACTCGACGACGCTGGTGGTCACAGCGGAGTGTTGAGAACCTCCTCCAGCGTGGGGCAGTCCATCTCGAAGGACAGCGCCAACGTGCGCACGTCGTCGGCCGACAGCCGCGCCCGGTGGCTGAGTGCCGCCTTCATGCACGTTGCCCAGTCGCGCAGCTCCGGCATCTCGCCGATCCACGCGCCAGGGAGTCCGCGCGGCAACGGCTGCCCGGGTCGAAAACGCTCAGTACGCGCCGAGAGGGCCGCGTCGGGTTGTCGTCGATGGGTCGAAGTGTCATGGCGCTCCTCGCGGGTCGGGGTGTCTGCCTCTCAGCAGAACCCCGCGCACCGACAATCCGGCTCGGCGCGCCGCCGGCCTGTGGATGATCATCACGTTTGTCGGTCATCCTCATGCGCGCGTGGGGCCTCAGGTCGACTGGGCGAGGCGCGCGGCTCGGTAGGCCTCGATGACCTCGCGCGGCAACCGTCCTCGATCTGACACTTCCCAGCCCGACTGGAGCGCCCAGGCACGGACCTCGGCGACCGTAGGTTCCGCGGGGGCGAGCGGCTTGGCGGCGGCCAGCTCACTCACGGCGAGGTCACCGCCGAGATCGTGTTCCCGTGCCGACCGGGCGGCGGCCAGGAACCGGTAGGTCCACTCCTGGGCCAGCGCGCGCGTCTCGAGGAAGACGATCGGGATGTTGGGCCACGCGACCTGGCACTCCGCAAGTCCGTCGGCGATGATCGAGGGGCGGACGTGCGAATGCTTGAAGATCTGCGAGTAGCGGTCCTCCACCACCACGGCCGCGTTCGGCAGGGATGCGAGGTCAGCGAGCTGGTACTTCAGCTTGCCGGTCGTCAGTGAGGACACCAGGTCGGCGAGACTCTTGCGCTCCACGCTCGCTACCAGCTCGCCGTCCACCATTACGCCGTAGTCCCCGGCGGCCAGCCCCGCGCGCCGGGTCGTGACCTGCTGGTCCTTGAACGCGTAGCCGTATCGCTCATGGCTGTCGATCACGATCTCGAGGTCGGCCATCCCCGCGGCCCGGGCGCTCGGGAGGCTGACGGCAGGTCGCGCTTGCTTGGTGGTGCGGGCCGTCTGCCAGAAGATCGCCTGCCGGCCGCCGCGGATGCGGGTGATGACGAGCTGCGACCGGTTCTCACGCCCTCGGTCGAGCACCAGGTCGATCGCCGCGCCCCGACGTACGCAGGAGCGCGTCGGCACGCGTTCCACGATCTCCGCGTCGTCGGGCCACTCCTCCACCCGGTGGCAGTAGACCTTGCTGGTCCGCGGCCAGGTCTCCTTGGCCTTGAGGATGATGCCGTCGGTGCCCAAGGGGATGCGGAGCAAGTAGGGCAGCGTCGAGTCGGGCTCGGGGTTGCGTGCCACCACGAAGTCGTCGGGCATGTGGTCCAGTGTGGCCGACAGGTCGCCGCCAGCGTACGACGCCGCTTCGGCGCGCCGTTCTGCGCAGAATGGTCGGATCCTCCTGCGCATTGAACCCGAACGGGCTATGCCGAATGGTGCCGGAGAGCCGTTGTCCCCACGGAGGCGTCGACGGAGGATCGATTTCCTGCCGTTGTCGAACGAGGGGGGCACCTCGTGATCGCCTGGATCGGTCTTGCCTTGGCCGTGCTGCTTGTCGTGTTCTGGTCGTTGACGCACAGCAGGAGCTGAGAGCCTGCGCCCTCAGCTACCCCTGCAGTCGCCGCGCCACGACCACCGGCCACGGTTCTCCGAGCGCCGGCGAAGGCATGCGTCGGTGCCGGGTCACCAAAGGTGTCCGGTCGGGTGTTCACTCCGCCACTTGCGACGTCAGTGCACGCGTCGTCAAGGCGCATGGCCCAATTGCCCGGCAGTCTCCTGCCCTTGCGCTGAATCGGGCTGCCGGCCTATTGGCGTCGGTGGAAGCGGTAGGTGCCGTCGGGGAGTCGGGTCATGTCCCAGTGTTGGGGGTGGTCTGCCATGTGGTGGTGGGGTGGGCAGAGGGGTATGCCGTCCTCGGCGTTGGTTTTGCCGCCGAGCGCCCAGGGTTTGCGGTGGTGGTACTGGAGCCAGGCGGCGGGCCGGTCGCAGTTCGATGCTGCGCATTGGCCGCCGAAGCGGTGGTTGATGTCGAGCTTCTGGTAACGCCCGAACAGCCGCTGCTCCCGGCCGAGGTCCAGGGGCATCGATTCGCCGTCGAGGACCATCGGGATGATCCCGGCCTTGCAGGCCAGCCGGCGCATCTCGCCGGCGGAGATGCGGTGGCCGGTGTCGAGGACCGCGACTCCGAGCCCGGTCATCAGCACCTGCAGCGGGACGGTGACCACGAGGGTGAACGGGGACCCGTTCACC
>JBQCEF010000017.1:0-6755 GCA_051960495.1 Nocardioides sp.
CCACCGTCGCCAGCGCGTTCGGCCGGGGCGGCGGGGGTGCGGTCAGCCAGCGCGTCGCGACGAGCAACGGCGAGGTCGAGATCACCGTCCTGCACGCGGGCCGGGGCGGCGCGGTCGCGGCCGCCGGCGGGCACGGCGGCAACCGTATCGGCGACAAGTCCGTCGGCGTCGACTGGGAGGCCGAGGCCGCCGCCACCGCCGGCGTGCAGCAGGGCGACACCTACGTCTTCGACAACGCCGAGGACGCCGACGCCTTCCAGAACTACATCCAGGGCGAGACGGTCGAGGACATCGCCACCTCGACCAACCCGGTCCTGGGCGGGCTGAACTGGGCCAAGGAGAAGCTCACCAACGAGAAGCCGCCGTCCAACAACGGCGTGCAGAAGACCTTCGTCCGGTTCGACGTGACCGGCGAGGCCTCCGCCTCGGCATCGGCCGGCTACGGCACGAACGTGGGCGGCGAGGTCTCGGCGATGGTGGCCCTCGGCGTCGAGAACGACCGTGGCAAGGACGCCGACGACCCCGCGGACGACCAGCAGACGACGTACTTCCAGATCGACTGGTCCGCCGCCGCCAACCTGGGGCTCCCGGTCACCAAGGGCATCGACGTGAGCCACAGCGCCTCCGGCGTCATCAAGGTGACCACCGACGCGAGCGGCAAGCCGACGCAGGTCCAGTTCGTCGACCGCTCGGAGGGCACGTTCGACGTCGCGTTCACCGCCGACGAGCACTCGATCGCGCCGGCCGGCAAGAACGCGGGGCCGAAGGGCCTGGAGAGCTGGGGACTGGACTTCAAGGGCGGTCCGAGCTCGTCGGTCGTGGTCACCCAGACCCTCGACCTGGACAGCGCGGAGAGCCAGCAGGCCTTCGCCGGCTGGCTGAACGCGGCCGGCGGCATGAACGTCGCCGGGTCCACGGCACTGTCGACCATCCCGGGGGTCGACAGCGAGGACGGGGACAACATCTCCTCGATGGGCTCCGGCGCGGACGCGTTCGCCGAGCTGATGGCCCAGCAGGCGAAGGTGTCGGTGGTGGAGTACGACGGCACGAGCTGGGGCTTCGGCGGCGGAGCCGGGGTCAGCCTCGGCATCAAGGGGTCGCTGGACGCGTCGTACGACGACAAGGACTCGACGGCGACGAAGGCGGTCTACCTCGGGGCGCCCGACGCCGACGGGAACCGGTCGGCCTACGAGCTCCCGGAGTGCGTGGGCTGACCCGCGTCGCCGGGCCGCTGCTCGTCGGTCCGGCTGACCGTGACGCCGGGGACGATCCCCCACCGCTGGAAGGCACCGGCCTCGGCCTCGAGGATCGTGCGGGTGCGCAGGAGCAGCGGCCCCATCCGTCCCGGCGGCATGCTGCGCACGGCCAGCACCCGGCCGCGGCGGTCGAGGTGGGCCACGTCGATCGCGAACCGCATGCGGAACGTGTGGACCTGCCGGCACGGCTCCAGCCACAGGCCGCCGTCGAGACCGTCGCGGCCGAGCAGGCCGCGGCGTCGTTGCCGGTTGGACGTCGCGAGCTCGAGCGGTGCGACGTCGCGGCCGTCGACGCGCAGCCGGCCCCGGGTCGGCTCCCCCGTGCGGCGGCTCACCCCAGGGCGCCCAGCAGCAGCACGACGCCGACGACGGCCGCGACCAGACCCGCCCCGCCGAACACGATCGGGAAGATCCGGGTGGCGGTGTCCTGGTCGATGACCGCCGTTCCCTCGGGGTCCTCGGGGTCGTAGCGGACCTGCACGGTCCCGCCGACGTCCGGCTTGAACGTGGTGCCGCTCGGCTGCCGGAACCGGCGGGTGCGGCCCTCGCGGTCGACGTACTCGACCTCGGGTGCCTGGTAGACGGCCGCCACCGAGTTGACCTGCCAGTCCGAGCCGACGATCCGGCCCTCGGTGAGCACGCCGCTGCTTCGCCGGTGCTGCTCGTAGCGCACGTTGCCCCAGGCCAGGAACATCAGGACGAGGCCGACGAGCAGGGTGGCCGTGGCGGCGAGGATCTCCATCGCGGCGATCCTGCCACACCGGCTCCGCCGCAACGTCATACGTCCCAGGGCCTATAGCCCTCACCTCGTATGACCTCCCCCGCAACGTCATACCGCCGGTGGCCTATAGCGCTCGCCTCGGATGACGTCCGGGTGAGTGTTGCTACTCACCCGGGTTGAGTCGTCGGACTCTGCCCGCGAAGCTCGCCGTTGTGGCTTGATATCGCCATGACCCGCACGCCCCGCTACGCCGACCCCACGCGCTGCCCCGACTGCAGCGGCCCGATCGTCTACGGCGACCTGACCTGCCCGACCTGCGGCCTGCCGCTGCGAGGCGACACCGCCGCCCGGCTGTTCCAGACGTTGACCGTCGCCGACTCGCTCCTCGACGCGCTCCGCGCCGGCGCCCGCGTGCCGGTCGGCGCGGCGACCGGACCGGTGCCCAGCGGCACCGCGGTCGGTGGCCTGCCCGGGACCGGCAGCGCGGGCCGCGTCGCGGGCCCCGTCGCAGGCCCCGTCGCGGGTGACGACGGCATCCCCGGCGGGCCCGGCCTCCCGGGCGGCCCGTCGCTGCCGCCCCCGCCCGCGCACCACGGACTGACCGCGGCGTCGGTCCCGAAGATCCTGCTGACCCTCGGGGCGGCCTGCCTGCTGATCGCGGCGCTGGTCTTCCTCGCCGTCACCTGGTCGGTGATGGGCGTCGGCGGCCGGACCGCGACGCTGGTCGGCTTCACGCTGATCACTGCCGGGCTGGCCGCCGCGATGGCCCGCCGCGACCTGCGGGGCGCCGCCGAGGCGTTGAGCGTGGTGTCGCTGGGCCTGCTGACGCTCGACACGTTCGGCGCGCAGGACGCCGGGTGGCTGGGCGACCTGAGCACGGCATCGTTCCTGGTGGTCCTGGGGGTCCTGCTCGCTGTTGTCGCCGGCGCGGCCGCGGTGCTGGTGCGTCGTACCCCTGCGGGGGGCCTCACCGGCGCCCAGATCGTCGCCGGACTGGGTGTCGGCGTCGCGGGGATCGGCGTCGGCGACCTCGACGCGATCTCGCTGCCGCTCGCGCAGATCCTCGCCGTCCTCGTCGCCGGATCCGCCACCGCCGTCGCCCATCGGGCGCGGCTCACCTTCACCACGGCACTCGCCGGGTTCGTCGCGGCGGTGTTCTGGATGGTCCAGCTCGCCGATGCCACGTCCGCCGCCGCACCGGCGTCCCTGCACAGCCTCTGGGTCGACCTCGACGCCTGGCGGCTGCTCGTCGCCGCGGCCCTGGTCGGCGTGCTCGTGCGGGTCACCGCGCTCCCGCGGCCGGCGCGGGTCGCGGCCGCGGCGACCGCGTACGGCGTGCTCACGTTGACCGCGGGGTTCCCGTCACTCTACGATAGCGCCACCGCCGTCGCGCTGGCCGCGCTGGGGGCGCTCGTCGCCGCCGCGCTGGTCACCTGGCTGCTGCCCCGGCCGTGGGGCCTGACGGGCACCCTCGTCCAGGCTGTGGCGGGGCTGTCCGCGCTGGCGACGCTCGCCTCCGTCGCGGTGCTCGCGACCACCAGGCTGGCCGACGCGGCGAGCGCGGCCTGGGCCGGCACCACCGGAGGTCACCTCGTCGGCACGATCCCCGGCGAGCTGCCGGCGGCGTGGCTGGCTCCGCTGTGCGTGCTCGCCCTGGCCGGAACAGCGCTCGCCCTGGCGAAGGCCTCGCCCACCGCGGACCGGGTCGTCTCCACGCTGACCGACGTGCCTGTCGCCACGGCCGTGCTGCTGCTGTCCGGGGTGGCGACGCTGGCGTCGTACGACGTCCCGGTCTGGTCGGTCGTCCTCGTGCTCCTCGTCGCCGCCGCCGGGTTCCTCGCCTGGTGGCTGCACCGGCGGGCCGTCAGCGCGCTGCTCGCGACCACGGTCTTCACCGCCGGAGCGCTCGGTGTGGGCGCCTACGACGAGTGGCTGAGCGCCGCCGCCCTGGCCGCCGCCCTGCTGATCGCGGGGGCGGTGCACCTGCGCGCCGCGCCCACCGACCTGGCGGGCGTCGCGGGCGCGGTCGTCGCGGGGACCCTCGCCGGGAGCGCGTGGACCTGGGGCACTCTCGCCGGCGCCGCCGAGCCGTGGACCGCGCTGGCCGGGCTGGTCCTGCTCGGTGCCGTCGTGCTGACGCTGCACCTCTACCCCGACGAGTGGTGGGGCTGCGAGGCACCCGCCACGGCACGTGCCGGGGTCGAGGTCGGCGCCGCCGTGTCCGCGCTGCCGCTGGGGATGGCCGGCGTCCTGCTCGCCGACCGGGCGACGGAGCCGACCTGGACGGCGGTCTACCTGACGGTTGCCGGCGTGGTGGTGACCGCGCTGTCGCTGCTGCGCGAGGACCGGCGCGCGCTGACCTGGCTCGGCGGCCTGCTGCTCACCATGGCGAGCTGGGTGCGGCTGTGGGACATCGGGGTGCGCGAGCCCGAGCCCTACACGCTGCCGTCGGCGGTGGTGCTGCTCGCCGTCGGACTGGTCTACCTGCGCCGCCACTACGCCGCGGCCACGATCACCGCCCTCGCCCCGGGCCTGGGTCTCGCGCTGGTGCCGAGCCTGCTGTGGGTGCTCGCCGACCCGGCCGGACTGCGCGCGCTGCTGCTGGGACTGGCCTGCCTGGGCCTGCTCGTCGGCGGGCTGCGGCTGCGCTGGACGGCCCCGGTCGTCGCCGGCGCGGTGGTGGGCGGCATCGAGGTGGTGCGGCTCGCCGCGCCGTACATCGGCGACGCCGTCCCGCGCTGGGTGCTCATCGGCGCCGCCGGCGCCCTGCTGATCCTGCTGGGCGTCACCTGGGAGCGACGACTGCGCGACGCGCGGCAGGTGATCGGCTTCGTGCAGGGACTGCGCTGAGCCGCCTCAGGGCGAGCCGCCTCAGGGCGAGGTGACGCAGAGCGCGCTCACGCCGGAGGACGAACGTGGCCCCAGCGCCTCTCGAGGGCGCTGGGGCCACGCACGCTGCGGAACCTTTGGAACCAGCCCCCCCAAGGCCCGCCCAAAAGCTGTGGTGTGGACGCCCGGGGCTCAGCCCTGGTCGTCGCCACGACGCTGCTCGGGAACCATCCCGGTGAGCAGGTCGCGTACTTCGGACTCGCGATACCGGCGATGTCCGCCCAGAGTCCTGATCGAGCTCAGCTTGCCGGCCTTCGCCCAGCGGGTGACCGTCTTCGGGTCCACCCGGAACATGGCGGCGACTTCAGCAGGCGTGAGCAACGGCTCGGACTCCGGTGGCCGCGTATTCATGCGGGCCTCCCTCACAGTTGTGCCATCCCGAATGCACAGGGCGGTCTTCGGGTGAAGACTCCCCATCCCCCAGTGTTGCACCGCAAGAGTAGAACCGGGTGAAACTTATGACAATGGCTCAAATGAGTCACTAAGGCGCGACCCGAGCGATCCATGGGCCTGCCGTTCGACCGTCGCGTACGGCGTCCCGCGCCGTCTAGGCTGTGACCTACGGCACCCGCACCACCCCCGCGGGAGCCCCGACCAGGACCGCCCGCACACCCCGCGGGCCCGACACGGAAGGGTCACCACCGTGACCAGCACCGCCAGCACCCCCTCGGGCGTCTTCGCCCAGGCCACCGGACACGAGCAGGTCGTCTTCTGCCACGACGAGGCGTCCGGCCTGAAGGCCATCGTGGCCATCCACTCCACCGCACTCGGCCCCGCCCTCGGCGGCAGCAGGTTCTACCCCTACGCCACCGAGCAGGACGCGCTGGCCGACGTGCTCAACCTCTCCCGCGGGATGTCCTACAAGGCCGCGCTCGCCGGGCTCGACCTCGGCGGCGGCAAGGCGGTCATCATCGGTGACCCCGCCACCGACAAGTCCGAGGCGCTGCTGCGCGCCTACGGCCGCTTCGTGGAGTCGCTCGGCGGCCGCTACTACACCGCCTGCGACGTCGGGACCTACTCCGAGGACATGGACCAGATCGCCCGCGAGTGCCACTACGTCACCGGCCGCTCGGTCGCGCACGGCGGCGCCGGGGACTCCTCGGTGCTCACCGCCTTCGGCGTGTTCCAGGGCATGCGCGCCGCGGCGGAGGCCGTCTGGGGTGCGCCCACCCTGCACGGCCGGACCGTGGGCGTGGCCGGCGTCGGCAAGGTCGGCCACCACCTGGTGACCCACCTGGTCGAGGACGGCGCCAGCGTCGTCGTCACGGACGTGGACCCGCAGGCGATCGCGCGCGTGCAGGCCGTCCACCCCGACGTACGCTCGGTCGCCGACACCGACGCCCTGGTCGACTCCGACCTCGACGTCTACGCCCCCTGCGCGCTCGGTGGCGCCCTCGACGACGCGGTGGTCGCCCGCCTGAAGGCCAAGGTCGTGTGCGGTGCGGCCAACAACCAGCTGGCCCACGAGGGCATCGAGAAGCAGCTGGAGGACCGCGGCGTGCTCTACGCCCCCGACTACATGGTCAACGCGGGTGGTCTGATCCAGGTCGCGGACGAGCTCGAGGGATTCTCGTTCGAGCGCGCCAAGGCCCGCGCCGAGAAGATCTATGACACCACCAAGCAGGTGTTCGCGCTCGCCGCCGACGAGGGCGTTCCCCCGGCCGTGGCCGCGGACCGGCTGGCCGAGCGCCGGATGCGGGAGGTCGGCCGGCTGCGGGGACTCTGGCTGGGCTGAGCGCCTGCCGGACACGGCGCGGGGGGGCCCCCCCCGCGGGCGGGCCGCCCCCCCGCCCAACCCCCGGGGGGGGGGCCCCCCCCCGGGCGGTCGGGGGGGGGGGCCTAACCCGGGCGGGCGGGGGGGGGGCCCCACCGCCCCGCCGGGGGTTGGG
>JBQCEF010000018.1:0-9642 GCA_051960495.1 Nocardioides sp.
GGTGCACCACCGGGCCCACACGGGGCTCTCTGGCGCGTTAGCGCACGAGCTCGGCGGCGCGCTCGTTGGTGCGCCGCATCTCCTCGGCACGGCGGCTGTCCAACGAGAAGACCGCGGCGGCGTGCACGGTGGCGTCGCAGCCGTCCAGGGCGTCCGTCACCTCGTCGTGGTCGAGGACGTCACCGACCCGAACGCCATCGAGCCGCTCCGGCTCGACGCCGTACGGCGCCAGCGACGTCGCCACCTGCTCCGGGCGTCGGACCAGCAGGCGTACGTCGTGGCCGTCCTCCACGAGCCCCGCGACGAGGCAGGACCCCACGAAACCCGTGCCGCCGGTGACGAGCACCTTCATGTCTCGGTTGTAGCGCCTGCGCGGAGCCGGCCGCCAGACCCGATCGGACCGTCACGCGTAGCCGCCGCGGCACTGGCTCGTTGAGCCTTCCAAGGAATCGAGACGAACGGGGACCGAACCACATGCCGGCACGACGCACCTCCGCAGCACTCACCGCGACCGCCCTGGCGGGGTCCGGGCTCGCCCTCGCGGGGCTGGCCGCGCCAACCGCCGCCGTCGCCGACGACACCCCGGGCTACTCGCTGCGCCACCTCACGGTCGAGGTGAAGGTCGGTCCGGCGCGCGACCAGACGTGCACCGTCGACGCCGACCTCTACCGCCCCGACGCCGCGACCCGGCGCCACAAGGCCCCTGCGATCTTGTCGACCAACGGCTTCGGCGGCAGCAAGGACGACAGCAACGAGGCCGCGATCGGCCGGGGCTTCGCCCGCGCCGGGTACGTCGTGCTCACCTACACCGGCCTCGGCTTCCCGAACTCCGGCTGCAAGATCACCCTCGACGACCCCGACTACGACGGCGTGGCAGGCAAGCAGATGGTCGACCTGCTCGCGCGCAAGAAGTTCGTCGCCAAGGAGGCGCCCGGCGACCCGCGCGTCGGGATGATCGGCGGGTCCTACGGCGGGCAGATCCAGTACGCCGTGGCGATGCAGGACAAGCGCGTCGACGCGCTGATCCCGATCATCACCTGGAACGACCTGTCCTACTCCCTCGCACCTAACAACACCGACCTGCGCCGTGGCGTCACCTACGGCACGCCCGGCGTGGCCAAGAAGCAGTGGATCGACCTCTTCTTCGGCGCCGGCATCGCCGACGGCGCCCAGGGGACCGCGATCGACCCGGCCCGCAACGTCGGCTGCCCCAACTTCCGCGACGAGGCCTGCCAGGCCGCGGCCCAGCTGAACACCCTGGGCTACCCCGACGAGACCACGCTGAAGCTTGCCCGGCACGCGTCGGTCGCGACCTACCTGGACCGGATCAAGGCGCCGACGCTGCTGGTGCAGGGGCAGAAGGACACCCTGTTCAACCTGCAGGAGGCGGTGGCCACCTTCCGCGGGCTGCGCTCCCAGGGCACCCCGGTCCGGATGGTCTGGCAGTCCTGGGGCCACTCCGGCAGCACCCCGGCCCCGGGCGAGCTCGACCTCGACGCCCCCTCGCTCGACGACACCTACCTCGGCCGCCGGTTCCACGCCTGGATGGACCACTACGTCGCCGGCGACCGCTCCGCGCCGGTCGGTCCGCGGTTCGCCTACTTCCGCGACTGGGTCCGTTACGACACCTCGAAGGCCAAGGCCGGCCGCGCGATCGAGAAGGCGTACGCCGAGAAGGACTCGTTCTCCCAGAAGCCGACGGACGCGCTGTTCCTCACCGGGAACGACGGCCTCACGCCGGACCGGTCCGAGGTGAAGGCCGGCTCCGCCTCCTACGCGAACGCCTCGGCCGCGCCCACGTCGTACTCCGAGACCTCCGGCCTGGAGGGCAGCCAGGTCAACCGGCCCGTCTCGGACGCCCCGGGCACGTTCGCCGCGTTCACCAGCGCGCCGCTCGCCAAGGGCGTGGCGCTGGTCGGCTCACCGCGGCTGACCCTGCACCTCGACGCTCCGGTCGCGGCCGGCACCCAGTCGGGCGACCCCGCCGGCAAGCTCGTGCTGTTCGCCAAGATCTACGACGTCG
Organism: Nocardioides sp.; assembly: GCA_051960495.1. Classification (GTDB taxonomy): domain Bacteria; phylum Actinomycetota; class Actinomycetes; order Propionibacteriales; family Nocardioidaceae; genus Nocardioides_B. The sequence goes on from JBQCEF010000018.1 coordinate 2,024, forward strand.
CCCCCGACGGCACCGTGTCCCTCCAGCACCGGCTGATCTCCCCGGTGCGGGTCGCGGACGTGACCGAGCCGGTGCGCGTCGAGCTGCCGGGGGTGGTCCAGAAGTTCAAGAAGGGCCACCGGATCCAGGTCGTCGTCGCCGCCAGCGACTGGGCCTACGCCGGCAACCAGGCTCCCCAGCCGGTCACGATCACGACCTCGCCGGAGGCGCCGGGCGTGCTGCGGCTGCCGCTGACCCGCGAGCTGCGGTTCTAGCCGGCGGACGGGCGGTCCGGGTCAGGCGCCGACCTCGGAGCTGTCCTGCACGTTGTCGCGCACCCAGGCGACGATCTCGGTCGTGGTGGCGCCCGGGGTGAACACCTGGGCCACGCCGAGCTCCTTGAGCAGCGGGATGTCGTCCTCGGGGATGATGCCGCCGCCGATCACGACGATGTCGCGGGCGTCGCGGGCGTCGAGCAGCTCGATGAGCTTCTTGAACAGCGTCATGTGTGCGCCGGAGAGGACCGACAGCCCGATCACGTCGGCGTCCTCCTGGATCGCGGTCTCGACGATCTGCTCGGGCGTCTGGTGCAGGCCGGTGTAGATCACCTCGTGACCGGCGTCGCGCAGCGCGCGGGCGATCACCTTCGCGCCGCGGTCATGCCCGTCGAGCCCGGGCTTGGCCACCACGATCCGGAGCGGAGCCACCATGTTCCTCACACCTGCCTTCGTCGGTTCGTCAGGCGCAGACTAACCGACGCCGGTCGGCGCCGATCTAGACCATGACGGCTGCGGGGGTTAGGGATGCGTGACTTCGGGCACGCTTTCGCGTTGTCGGATCGGGTGCCGACGCAGGCGACGCAGCACGGGGGTGTGAGCCAGGTCACTGACCGCTTCGGGACCCCGGACGACACCGCTGTAACAGTTCCGTTATCGTTTGCCGTTGCGTGCCCCCGACGTAAGGACGACATTTCGTGGCGAACCACCGTGCCGAGCGGCGCACTCCCGCTCGACGGTCGCACACCACCGCGCCCACCGTGGGCAAGCGCCGTGCCGACAAGCCCGGTCGCGCCGGTCGGTCGGCCGCCGCAGCCGTAGTCGTACCCACCGAGGCCGTTTCCACACCTCCTGCCCCGGTTGCCCCGGTTGCCCGGATCGCCGCACCTGCCCCGTCCCCCGTCGAGACCCCCGCTGTCGCCCCGGAGCGGGCCGCCCTGCCCAAGGCCCGGCGCGCGAGCCACGCCGGTGGCCGCAAGAACCTGTTCCGCGGGCTGCCCCCGGCCCCGAGCCTGGTCGGCGCCACCGCCCTCGCCCTCGCCGCGGTCGGCGCGCTGGTGAGCCAGCAGCAGGTCGCCCCGGCCTCCGACGGCTACCAGAAGTTCGCCACCCAGGCGAGTGTCCTCAACTCCGCGAGCACGATCGGGTCCAGCGACGCCCTCTCCGGCCGTCGCCGCGCGGTCAGCCGTGACTCCCAGCGCGAGGCCCTGCAGGACGCCGCGAGCCAGAAGCTGCAGGCGGCCGCGGAGTCGCAGGCCCAGCAGCGGAACGCAGCCCTCGCCGCGCTCGCCGCCAGCGCCGAGAAGCACGCGGACCAGATCGCCGCGAACGCGTGGCACCTTCCCGTCGCCGCGGGCGTCTACCACCTCACCTCGCGGTTCGGCGAGTGCTCGTTCCTGTGGGCCAACTGCCACACCGGCCTGGACTTCGCGGCACCGTCCGGCACCCCGATCGAGTCCGTCGCGAACGGCGTCGTGACCGAGGCGGGCTACGCCGGGTCCTACGGCAACCGCACGATCGTCACCATGGAGGACGGCACCGAGCTCTGGTACTGCCACCAGACCAGCATCGCGGTCTCCGTGGGCGACACCGTCAGCGGCGGAGAGCTGATCGGCTACGTCGGCTCCACGGGGAACGTCACCGGGCCCCACCTGCACCTCGAGGTCCACCCCGGCGCCGGCGACGCGGTCGACCCCTTCGCCGCGCTGGTCGTGCACGGCATCACGCCGTAGCCCGGCGGACACCGGCCAGGCCTTTCTCTCTCAGCCTTTCTCTCTGGGCAGATGAACAGGCAGATCGGCATCTGACGGCAGAGACGCCGAGCGTGATTCCCGCTCGGCCCGCCCCGATGTGCCTGTTGGAATGCCGGCTGCCTCGGGCGCGGTGCGAGCCGCGGCGCCGCTAGAGCTTCTCGACCGGGGCATAGCGCAGCAGCAGCCGCTTCACGCCCTGCGAGCCGAAGTCGATCGAGGCGACCGCCTTGTCGGCGGCACCCTCGACGCTGACCACGCTGCCCATCCCGAAGGTGTCGTGCAGCACCCGGTCGCCCGGAGCGAGCGACGGGATCTCCCGCTTCTGCCCCTTGGCATCGGCGTCGGCGCGCACCGCCGCGGTGCCGAACCGGCGGGTCGGTGCGCCGGCGTTGCGTTGCGGCAGCCCGGGCAGCACGGGCCGGCTCCACGACGTCTGCGCGGACTCGGTGCGCCGCCAGTCGACGAGGTCGACCGGCAGCTCGTCGAGGAAGCGGGACGCCGGGTTGTGCGCCGGCGCGCCCCAGGCCGAGCGGACGACGGCCCGTGAGACGTAGAGCCGTTGCTGGGCACGGGTGAGGCCGACGTACGCGAGCCGCCGCTCCTCCTCGAGCTCGGGCTGGTCGCCCAGTGAACGCATGTGCGGGAAGACCCCGTCCTCGAGCCCGGTGAGGAACACGACCGGGAACTCCAGACCCTTCGCGGTGTGGAGCGTCATCAGCGTGACGACCCCCGCGTCGGGGCCGTCGGCGGGCTGGTCGGGGATCTGGTCGGAGTCGGCCACCAGCGCGACCCGCTCGAGGAAGTCGCCGAGCCCGGGCGTCGGCGGGTTCGGGTCCGCCGGGTCGACCGAGGGACCCGAGACGGGCTCGTCGGCGAACTCGCGCGCAACGGCGACGAGCTCGGCGAGGTTCTCCACGCGGGTCTCGTCCTGAGGGTCGTCGCTGGCCTCGAGCTCGGCGAGGTAGCCGCTGCGGGTGAGCACCTGCTCGAGGATCACGTCGGCACGCTCGCCCGCGTCGACCATCGACTGCAGCTCCTCGACCATCTCGACGAACCCGCGGATGCAGGTCATCGACCGGGTCGCGATCCCGGGCGCCTCGTCGGCCCGTTGCAGCGCCTCCCAGAAGGTGAGGCGCTCGCGCTGGGCGAGTGCCTCGACGCACGCCTCGGCGCGCTCGCCGATCCCCCGCTTGGGGGTGTTGAGGATCCGCCGCAGCGAGATCTCGTCGGCGGGGTTGGCCAGCATCCGCAGGTAGGCAAGCGCGTCGCGCACCTCGCGACGCTCGTAGAACCGGACGCCGCCGACGACCTTGTAGGGCATGCCGACCCGGATGAAGACCTCTTCGAACACACGTGACTGCGCGTTGGTGCGGTAGAACACCGCGACGTCGCCGGGCCGCGCGTGCTCGGCGTCGGTGAGCTTGTCGATCTCCTCGGCGACGAACCGGGCCTCGTCGTGCTCGTCGTCGGCGACGTAGCCGACGATCTGCTCGCCGTCGCCGGCGTCGGACCACAGGTTCTTGGCCTTGCGCCCCTTGTTGCGGCTGATCACCGAGTTGGCGGCGGTCAGGATGGTCTGGGTGGAGCGGTAGTTCTGCTCGAGCAGGATCGTCGAGGCGTCGGGGAAGTCCTGCTCGAACTGCAAGATGTTGCGGATGTTGGCACCGCGGAAGGCGTAGATCGACTGGTCCGCGTCGCCGACCACCATCAGCTCGGACGGCGCGATGGCGTCGGGTGAGGTGTCCTCATCCTCGAACGACGCCCCACACAGCTGGTGGACCAGGGCGTACTGCGCGTGGTTGGTGTCCTGGTACTCGTCGACCAGCACGTGCCGGAACCGGCGCCGGTAGGTCTCCCGCACCTCCGGGAACGCCTGGAACAGGTGGACGGTGGTCATGATCAGGTCGTCGAAGTCCAGCGCGTTCGCGTCGCGCAGCCGGCGCTGGTAGAGCGCGTAGGCCTCGGCGTAGGTCTCCTCGAGGTGGTTCTGCGCGCTCTTGGCGGCGTCCTCGTGGTCGACGAGCTCGTTCTTCTGGTTCGACACCCAGTTGAGGATCGCCCGCGGCGGGTAGCGCTTCACGTCGAGGTCGAGGTCGCGGGCCACCAGCGTCATCAACCGCTTGGAGTCGGCCGCGTCGTAGATGGAGAACGACGACTTGTAGCCGAACTTGTCGATCTCCTTGCGCAGGATGCGCACGCAGGCGGAGTGGAACGTCGAGACCCACATGATCCGGGCGCGACGGCCGACCAGCTCCTCGACGCGGTCGCGCATCTCCGCGGCCGCCTTGTTGGTGAACGTGATCGCCAGGATCGAGCCGGGGTGGGCATTGCGCTCCGCGATCAGCCACGCGATCCGCCGGGTCAGCACGCGGGTCTTGCCCGACCCGGCGCCGGCCACGACGAGCAGCGGGGTCCCGGCGTGCGTCACGGCCTGGCGCTGCGGCTCGTTGAGGCCCTCGAGCAACTCCTCGGCCGACGGCATCCGCCGGCGCTGGACCTCTGCGTCCGGCTCGCGTTCGGGGTCGGCGGGAGCCGGGGCCTGGTGGATCGGGAACAGCGCGCTCATGTCCGGTCCAGCCTACGTGCCGTGACCGACAGCGAGGCGTTCGGTCAGCGGCGCCGAGGTGACGGTCGCTGTCCCGGCACCGGTTAGCGTGGCGGGCGTGAGAGCCGCCGCGACCGAGCACCCGTTCGCCGAACGCTGGAACCACAACACGCATCACTTCCCGCGGCTCGCGGCCGCCATCCCCGCCGGTGCGTCGCGCATTCTCGACGTCGGGTGCGGCGAGGGGACCTTCTGCCGATACGTCGCGAGCCAGGGCCGGGCGGTCGTCGGCACCGACGTCGACCCGGCGGTGCTGCCCGCGGCCGGGCCCGGCAACCGGTACGTCGCCTCGTCGGCGGAGCAGCTCCCGTTCGCCGACGACAGCTTCGACGCCGTGACCATGGCGATGGTCCTCCACCACGTCGACCCCGATCGCTCCATCGCCGAGGGTGTGCGCGTGCTCACCCCGGGCGGGGTGCTGCAGGTGCTCGGCTATGCACGGTTCGGAGGCGCTCGCGACCTGCTCCCCGAGCTCCGTGACGTCGTCGTCCACCGCCGGATGTCGCGCCGGACCACTCCCTGGGACCCACCGACCGAAAAGGCCGAGGCCGTGCTGACGTGGCGGGAGACGGCTGCCCTGCTGCACGTGCTGCTCCCGGGCTGCACGTACCGGCGGCTGCCGCTGTGGCGCTACCTCGTGCGCTGGGAGCGGCCGCGGGCGTGAGGTCCGTCGGGGCGGCGCGACTCGCGCCCGGGCGCGATTCTCGCGCGGCGGGAGGGGCGGCAGGCACGGGAGACACGCCTGTGCGCGATTCTCGCGCAACGGCCCGTCAGCGGTTCAGCGGTTCAACGGGGAGAAGTGCTGGTAGTCCTTGAGCGTGTGCCAGGCCCCGCCCCACTCCCACCCGATCGAGGCGAACGCGCGGACCACCACGCCGCCGGGAAGGATCATTCCGGGGCGGTGCCAGGAGCGCTTGGTGTAGGCGCCGGCGAGCTCAGGCAGCACCAGGTCGCCCTTCACGTACGGGTTCTGGAACGGGTTGACGTCGATCGCCAGCCCCAGCGCGTGCGCCGACCAGAACGTCTGCCCGGTGGTGGGCCGGCAGACCGTCGCGCCGGTGCCGTTGCCGTCGCCGGTCGGGGTGAGGTCCCGCTCGGCAGACGTCGGCAGGGTCATCTGCTCGATCGGGAAGCGGGCGGCGTACAACTTGCGGAACACCGTGGTGATCGGCCTGGCGTGGCCCTTGCGGACGATCAGCTCGCCGGTGTGCGGCTGGTGGTCGAAGCCGTAGAACGTGACGCGCACGTAGCGCAGGTCCTTCAGCCCGACCGGGCAGCCCTTGGACCACGACGTCCCCATCCGGTCGCGGACCCACGGGGTGATGCGCCCGACCGAGGACCGGTAGGCGTCGGTCGGCGGCGGCGGGAGCGCCTCGATCGTGGGCATGATGCGGACCCGCAGCTGCTTCGGGGTGGGGCGTCGTACGCCGAAGCCGTCCGGGGCCAGCGGGAGCACGTGCGCGCCGATCTTCCAGGTGTCGAGGTGGGGTCCCGGGCTGACTGACCCTGACCGCGTCGGAGCGGACGGTTCCGGCGCCGCGGGGGTGCTCGTCCGGGCCTCGCCGCTGGGGGACGCGCTCCCGGCCGACGAGCCCACGGACGACTCGGGCGTCGGGACCGCGGCCGGCTTCTCGGGCGTCCCGGCGCAGCCGGCGACCAGCGCGGTCGCCAGCACCGCGCCGAGCAGGCCGCGACCCCCGGGGAAAGGCATCAGTGCCAGAAGACCGCCACCGCGATGTTCAGCGCGGTGAGGCCGAGCAGGCCGAAGTAGAGGCCGTCGGGCAGGGAGGGCTTCTTGCGGTTGGCGAAGACCAGCGCGCCGATCACCAGCGCCACGACGAGCTTCACGCCGATCTTGGCGTGGTCGACCTCGTGGTCGCCCGCCTCGAGGACGCCGACGAGCAGCAGGCCGGTGACCAGCTGCGTGAGGATGCCGTGGAACATCGCGTTGTTGACCACCCGCGGGTGCGTCGCGACCTGCACGAACAGCCCGCCGAACAGGGCGGCGAGGCCGATGAAGTGCAGGAAGAGGAGTACGTCGCGCAGGAAGTCCATGTGCCCGACCCTAGGTGAGCCTCACGTGCGTGCGGGCCGCCGGGTCCGGCCCCGTTGCGCCCACGCAGCCGCTCAGTCGGCCATCGGGTTCGGCCGGCGCCAGCCGCGCTCGAAGGGCAGCCGCCACGCGTGCGGAGCGATCAGCTGGTGGATCGCGTTGGGTCCCCAGCTGCCCTGCTGGTAGACCCGCACGGGCGGCGGGTCGGCGAGCAGCGGCCGGGAGCGGTCCCACAGCGACTCGATGCCCTCGGCCATCGTGAACAGCGTGTGGTCGCCGTGCATGGCGTCGTGGATGAGCCGCTCGTAGGCCTCCAGCCCGGCGCCGGCGTACGACGACTCGTGCAGCGCGAACTGCATGCTGAGCTTGTCGAGCTTGAACCCCGGGCCGGGCCGCTTGCCGTAGAACGACAGGGACATCCGCGACGAGTCCGCGAGGTCGAACGTGAGGTGGTCGGGCCCGTGGCCGCCGACACCCGAGCCGCTGGGGAACATCGTGCGCGGCGGCTCCTTGAACGCGATCGAGATGATCCGCGCGCTCTCGGCCATCTTCTTGCCCGTCCGCAGGAAGAACGGCACCCCGGCCCAGCGCCAGTTGTCGATCTCGGCCCGCAACGCGACGAACGTCTCGGTGTCCGAGTCCGGCGAGATGCCCTCGCGCTCGCGGTAGCCCTCGAACTGGCCGCGGACGACGTGCTGCGGCTCGATCGGCCGCAGCGACCGGAACACCTTGTTCTTCTCCTCGCTGATCGGCCCGGGCTCCAGCGAGGTCGGCGGCTCCATCGCCATGAACGCGAGGACCTGGAAGAGGTGGGTGACGACCATGTCCTTGTAGGCGCCGGTCGCCTCGTAGAACTTCTCGCGGCCCTCCAGCCCGAGCGTCTCCGGGACGTCGATCTGCACGTGGTCGATGTGGTTGCGGTTCCAGATCGGCTCGAACAACCCGTTGGCGAA
>JBQCEF010000019.1:0-5597 GCA_051960495.1 Nocardioides sp.
CCTGCCTGCTGCTGATGTTCGTGCTCGGCGCCCGGGTGCTCGTCGCGCTCGGGATCCTCAGCGAGTACAAGGGGCGTCGCTCCGCTGGTCGCCGCACCCGCTGACGTCCGGGCCTATCGCACCGCCCGCTGAGGACCTACGCCACTGACCCTGCGGGCCTCCCGGCGCTTGGGTGGAGCGTAGGAGGCTTGTGATGAACACGTACCCCATGCACGTGGACGCCCATCTCGACTCCGGACTCAGCCGGTGGCTCTGGCTGGTGAAGTGGTTGCTGGTCATCCCCCACTACGTCGTCCTCGCGTTCCTGTGGCTCGCCTTCATGGTGCTGAGCGTCATCGCGTTCTTCGCGATCCTCTTCACCGGCCGCTACCCGCGCGGCATCTTCGACTTCAACGTCGGGGTACTGCGCTGGAGCTGGCGGGTCGCCTACTACGCGTACGGCGCGCTGGGGACCGACCGGTACCCGCCGTTCACCCTCGCGGAGGTCCCCGACTACCCGGCTCACCTGAGCGTCGACTACCCCGAGCACCTCTCCCGCGGGCTGGTGCTCGTCAAGTGGTGGCTGCTGGCGTTGCCGCACTACCTCATCGTGGCGATCTTCGCCGGCGGAGGCTGGTACTGGACCAGCGAGGTCGCGGGTGAGGGCGACGTCCGGTGGAGCAGCGCCGGGCTGATCGGCCTGCTGGTCTTCATCGCCGGCGTGATCCTGCTGTTCACCGGGCGCTACCCGCGCGCACTCTTCGACTTCGTGCTCGGCATGAACCGGTGGGTGCTGCGGGTCGCGGCGTACGCCGGGCTGATGACCGACGAGTACCCGCCGTTCCGGTTCGACCCCGGCGAGGACGAGCCCGGCTCCGGCGTGGCCGCCCGGGTCGCCGTACCGCCGAGCGGTGCGCCTCCGGGCGTGCTGCCCCCGCCGCCGGCCGGCACCACCACGTACGGCGCGCCACCCCCCGCGTCCCCACCGCCCTCCCAGACGACACCGTGGACGACCGGCCGCGTGCTCGCGCTCGCCTTCGGGACCCTGGTGTTCCTGGTCTCGATGGGCTTCGGGATCGCCGGCGCGACGCTGGCCTTCGCCGACAGCCAGCTGCGCGACAGCGACGGCTTCCTGATGAGCGGCGACCAGCCGGTGGCGACGCAGACCTACGCGATCGTGTCGCAGGACATGGAGCTGCACTCCGACGTGTCCTGGCTGCCCGAGGCGCTGCTCGGTGACGCCAAGGTGACCGCCACGAGCAGCACCGGCGACCCGGTGTTCATCGGAGTCGGGTCCAGCGCGGACGTCGCGAACTACCTCGGCGACGTCGAGCACGTGGTCGTCACCGACCTGCGGATGAACGGCGACCTCGGCGACCCCAGCTACCGGAACGTGCCGGGTGGCGGTGCCCCCGGCGCCCCGGCGGACCAGGACTTCTGGGTCGCGCAGGCATCGGGCACCGGCACCCAGGCGATCGACTGGACCCTGGAGAGCGGCACCTACACCGTCGTGGTGATGGACCCGACCGGCGCGAGCGGAGTCTTCGCCGACGTCGCGGCCGGCGTCACCGTGCCCGGCATGTCCTGGGTGGTCGGCGTCCTGCTGTCGATCGCCGCCACCGGGCTGATCGTCGCGATCGCGCTGCTGCTGATCGCGTTCCGCACCCCCAAGCCGTCGCCGCCGGCCCCACCTGCGGCGACCGTCCCGCCCGCAGGAGGTGTGAGCTGATGGCGACGTTCCTGGTCGTCGGATTCCTGATGGTGCACGGGCTGCTGCACCTGGCGGTCTGGCTGCCGCACCCCGACCCGCGGCCCGAGCACCCGGCTCCGTTCGAGCCTGACCACTCCCGGGTACTCACCGCGGTTCACGTCGAGCAGCAGACGACGCATCGGGTCGCGGTGGTCCTCGCCGTCGCCGCGGCGACCGTCTACGTGGTGTCCGGGCTGGCGGTCTGGATCGGGCTGTCCTCCGCGGCCGCCATCGTGGCTCTGGCCGCGGTGATCGGGCTCGCGATGAAGGTCCTCTACTTCGACCCGTGGCTGCTGATCGGCATCGGTCTCGACGCGATGGCGCTGACGTCCGCGGTGGCCGGCTGGCCGGTCACCGTGGCCTGAGACGGCCCGGGGTCAGCGAACCCCGGGGTCCGAGAGCGGGCTCAACGCTCGGCCAGCCGACGGACCAGCTTGAGCCCGCTCCACGAGGTGCCGGCCGCGGTCACCACCAGCGCTCCGGGGTCCGTCGGTCGTGGCCCCGGGCGGCCTCGAGCTGGGCGGCCAGGGACACCAGCAGCGGCTCGGACCCCGGGCGGCCCATCAGCTGCACGCCGATCGGCAGGCCGTCGTCGGTGAACCCGGCCGGTACGTTCACCGCGGGCCAGCCCAGCACGTTCCACGGCCAGGTGTAGGGGCAGGCGCGCACCATCACCTGGTCGGTGCGCCAGCCCGACAGCCCGTCGAGCGCCTCGACCGGCAGCGGCGGCTGGGCGGTCGTCGGCGCGACGAACACGTCCACCTTCTGCAGCTGGCGCATCACCCGGTGGGCCGACCGCGTCTCGCCGCGCCTCGCCGCTCTCAGGGTGCGGCGCAGCACGCGGCCGGTGGCGATGTTGCCGAGCGTCCGGCGGTCGTACGTCGTGCCCCGCGGCAGGTGCGCGTGCCAGTCCGCGAGCCCGACCGTCGACCGGACGAGGAACCCCAGGCCCATCGCCGGTCCGTAGTCGGGCTCGCGCCGTTCCACGTAGTGGCCGAGCCGCAGCAGGTCCGCCCCGGTGCGGTCGACCGCGGCGGCGATCTGCGGGTCGAGCGTGCTGGCGATGCCGGACCACGGTGGTTTCGTCGACAGTCCGATCCGCAGCCGCGGCGGCTCCCGGTGCGCGGCGCCGGTCAGGTCCACCCGCCGGGGGCGGTGCAGGTCGCCGTCGTGACTGCCTTGGACGACGTCGAGGAGCAGCGCCGCGTCCTCGACCGTGCGGGCGAACGGCCCGGTGACGGTGAGGCCGTAGAACGCCTCGGGCCAGGGGTGGCTCGAGACCCGGCCGCGCTGCGGCTTGATCCCGACCAGGCTCGTCCACGCGGCCGGGATGCGGATCGATCCCGCGCCGTCGGATCCCAGCCCGGCGGCGACGATCCCCGCGGACACGGCGGACGCCGTACCCCCGCTGCTGCCGCCGGGCGACCGGTCGCGCGCCCACGGGTTGCGGGTGTAGCCGGACTCGGCCGTGCCGGTCAGCGGCCACTGCCCCAGCTCGGAGGAGTGGGTCTTCCCGACGATGACCGCCCCGGCCGCCTTGAGGCGTCGCACCACCTCGGCGTCCTGCTCGGCGGGCGGGAAGTCGCCGGGGCAGCCGAACGCCGTCGGGTGGCCGGCCAGGTCGGTGTCGTCCTTGATGCAGACCGGGACGCCCAGGAGCGGCGCGCCCTCGCCGCGGCTGCGTCGTACGTCTGCCTCTTCCGCGGCCCGCCGCGCGTCGTCGGCGGTGACCACGCGGAACGCGTTGAGCGTGGACCGGGTCGCCTCGATCGAGCTCAGCGCGGCCTCGGTGAGCTGGGCGGAGGACACCTCGCCGCGCCGCAGGGCCCCGAGCTGCCCACTCAACGTGTCCATTTCGTGATTGTCCCCGGTTCTTGGTCGAGACCTCCGCCGTGTCAGGATTCAGCACGTGAAATCTCGTGCTGCCGCTCTGACTGCTGCGCTCCTGCTCACCCTCACGGCCTGCGGGGGCGGCGACTCCGTTGCCGAGGCCCGTCCGGACTACGCCAACCAGCCGGGTCGCGACGGCGCTGAGAAGTTCGCCGGCTACTGGGTGGACGAGATCAACCAGGCGTCGGCCAGCGGCAAGACCGAGTCGCTCAAGGACCTGGGCCTGCCCGAGTGCGACACCTGCACGGACTTCGCGAACCACCTCGACGAGGTCTACTCCGGCGGCGGCCACGTCGAGTCCGACGACTGGACGCTGAAGTCGGTGATCCCCGAGCACGGCGCCACCGACGAGCAGGTCGGGATGCTGCTGACGGTGACGGTGCCGCCAAACAAGGTGTACTCGTCGGAGGACGCGAAGGCGCAGTCCTTCCCCGGTGGCGACCAGCGGTTCCGGATGATCGTCGTACGCAAGGACGACCACTGGATGATCAAGGACCTCGAGCCCCGCTGAGGTTCGGTGGCCGGCGCCCCGCCGGCTGCTGGCTGAGCCCGCGTGCCCGCGCCGAGCGACAACTCGGACGTGCAGCCTCACCCCTTTGTGGGTCCGGCCGAGCGTGACGCCGGCCCACCTCGACGAAGGCTGCACGTCCTTCTGGTCGCCCGGTGGCCGCCGGATGCCCGTCCGTTCGCCGCGTCTGCTCCCGCGCCCGGTTGTCCACAGGTGAGGCGGCGGGGTCTGGCCGGATCATGCGGATCTGGGTAGATTCCGAACGGTCGCCGCCTGCTGCTGGCGACGCTCGGGTCGATCATCTTGGGGGTCGCGTGATGTCTGCCGCGCGTGTGGCCGCGTCAGTCGCGGTGGCCCTTGCCGCGGTCTCCGGCTGTACGTCGAGCGCCGAGCCGACTCCCGCTCCGACCCCGACGCTCTCGTCGTCCCCCTCCGAGTCGCCGAGCCCCAGCGCCGCTCCCCCGACGATGCCGGCCGAAGCCGAAGGCACCTCCCCTCGAGCCGCCAAGGCCTTCGCCCGGCACTACTTCGACGTCATCAATTACGCGGCGCGCACGGGTGATACCCGCCAGCTCCGGAAGCTGGGAACCAGCGACTGCGTCTCGTGTGAAGCGATCGCTCGCAACATCGAGAAGATCTACGGCGCCGGCGGCCACATCGAGTCGGACGGCTGGCGCCTGACGAGCGTGCGGAACCTCCAAACCAAGAACGGGTCTGCCTTCTTATCCCTGGGTGTCTACCTAGAGGCCGAGGACGTCATAAGCGCGGCGGGCCACGAGCCGGAGCACCACGATGGCCGCAAGCAGCCGATGAACCTTCGCCTTGTGAATCGAGCCCACGGTTTCTCGGTTTCCCGGCTGGATCTCGTGTCATGACAACGAGAAGTCGGGCAATCCTCGCTGCCGCGGTCGTCGGCGCCGCATCGATGCTATTGGCAGCGCCGGCCAGCGCCTCGCCAGAGGAATGCAGTGCACGCGGGCACGGGGATGAGCAGAGCCTGATCGTTGGTATGACTTGCCTCAGCCCGGAGTCTGGCGCGGATGTGCGGGGCAGTGCACAAGAACCGGTCGCGCATGCACCCGCGTACATCGCGTACAGGTGGGTCGGGGTTTGCGAGAGATTCGATCCCATGAGGCCGAATAGCGGCGCGGATTGTCGCGCCGCACGCCAATGCGCTGATCCTCTCGAACGCGTTTGGGACCTCTGGGGCCAACAGTCCTCAGGCGTCTGGGAGCCTCTGACCTCGCAATGTTTCGGACGGCCGCCGACGGCGGCGGACACGCCGCAGCCGACGGTGACTCCGGGTCTGGTGCTCACGGCCCTGCGCCGCATCGGCCTGCCGGCGGTCGAGGTGCGGACGCAGCCGGAAGACAAGACCCTGGTCAACTTCGAGACGATCTTCTACGTGCGGCCCCAGACGTTCAGCCGAACCATCACCCTCCTCGGCCAGTCGGTCGACGTCGAGGCGAG
>JBQCEF010000020.1:0-2973 GCA_051960495.1 Nocardioides sp.
CTGACGCCTTGAACATTGACGCCGAGTCGCCCACTGCACTGAACCCTGTCATCAAGCAGGCCTGTGATGCCGGTATCAAGGTCATCGTCTTCGACCAGACCACTGACTCAACCGACGACTGCGCCACCTTTCTCTACAACCCCCTCAAGGACTACGGTGCCGCTCTCGCCGAATCAGTCGCGACACAACTCGACGGCGCCGGCAACTTGATCCTGGTGGAAGGCGTAGTGGGCGGAAAGCCGAACGCCGAGATCAAGTCTGGAGTCGAGGAAGTCCTCAAGAACTACCCGGACATCAAGCTCGTCTCGACGGTCGTGGGTGAGTCCAGCGACTCGGTCACCGAGAAGGCGCTGAGCGGCGTACTCCCAACCCTCGAAGATGTCGATGGCGTCATCTCATGGGGAGGAACCAGTGGCATCCTGAGCGCCTTCGCCAAGGCGAAGCGCCCTCTGCCTGCACTCGTCTTTGATAACAGCGGCGAGAGCCTGCGCAAGTTGTCGGAGCTCTACGACCAAGACCCCAGCTTCACGGGCTCGGGTGTCTTCACAGATCCGGGTCAAGGAGCAGCCGCATTCCAAGCCACCATGCTGATGAAGGACGGCACCGATCTCCCGAAGGAGATCATCACTCCGGTCATCAACGTGCCCAAGGAAGACCTTGAGTCATGGATTGCTGTCACCGGACCTGGGGCGGTCGCGCAGTGGCTCTGGACTGAGGACGACGTCAGCAAGGTCATCGAAACCCAGGGCTCGGACGACCTCTTCACGCCCGCCATCCCGAGTGAGTCGCTGTAGGCATGATGACCCGTCCGACCAGCTCTGATCCCGCGCTCACCATGCTCCCCGAGGCCGACCCGAAGGACCGCGTGTTCGACCTCGTCGGTATCTCGAAGCGCTATGGACGAACTAAAGCGCTTGTTGAAGTCACGTTGGGGCTTTGCGCTGGGGAATTCCTCGGAGTTGTCGGCCACAACGGTGCCGGCAAGAGCACGCTGATGCGTGTTCTTGCCGGCACCGAACCGCCCACTGGTGGGCAGCTGAACCTTCATGGTCGCCCGGCGCCGGAGGACTACGGGCCGAACGAAGCTCGGGCCCTGGGTGTGTTCTGCTCGGCTCAGACCAGCATGCTGTGTGAGGACCTCAGGGCTTACGAGAACGTGTACATTCTCGACCCGGACTTCCGCGGCGACCGCGCGGCTGCCAGAGACGCAGTGGTCGAGGCTGTCGAACGGCTGTTTCCGAGTCTCACCATTGACCCGGACGCTAGGGCCGACACGCTCAGCGTCGTCCATCGGCAGGCGCTGCAGCTGGCTCTGGTGGCTCGCGGACTACTCCGTCCCAACTCAGTGCTGCTTCTTGATGAACCAACAGCGTCGCTCCCCGATGAGCTGTCTGACGAGCTCTTCGCGGGTATTCGCGGCCTCGTGCGTGGGGAGCGCTCAGTCGTACTAATCACTCACAAGGTTCGGGAAGTCCTCGAGCAATGCCAACGGATCGTCGCAATGGCGGCGGGCAGCGTCATTCTCGACTCTCCCACCTCCGAGCTGGACTTCGACGGTGTGATCAGTGCCATGGCGGGGACGGAACTGAGCGTGGCGCATCGCGCCGAGAGCGTTGTCGAGAGCCCGCGCGCCGCGGCTCCGGAGGGGCCCGCTGAGGCACTGCTCAGGCTGGATGTGGGCGGACTGCGGACAGACTCGCCGCACGACCTCGTCGTCCATGAAGGCGAGATCGTGGGGCTCGGTGGACTGGAGGGGCAGGGGCAGGATGTCGTGCTTGAGCGCGCGTGGAGCTCGCTGCGTATGTCGTTCTCACGGCCCGGCGGACGAGGATGGAAGCGACGGGTACGCACCGGGTTCGTCACCGGTGACCGGGCTGGGGCAGGGATCTACCCGCTTTGGTCGATCGAGCAGAACCTCGTCGCAGGCAGCTTGGCGAAAGTGTCGAGAGCTCGGGTGCTCAACCGAAAGCGCGAAATGCGAGTCGCCGAACACTGGATCAGCGAACTCGGCATCATCGGCCAGCGTCAGGACAACATCATGACGCTCAGCGGCGGCAACCAACAGAAGGTGCTCTTCGGCAGGGCACTCGCCGGCGACCCGCAACTCCTGATCCTCGATGACCCGTTCCGAGGGGTGGACGTCGGCAGCAAGTTCGACTCATACGACCTGCTGCGGAAGTTGGCCGCCGAACATGGTGTAGCGATCCTCTGGTACTCCAGCGAACTAGAGGAACTCCAACGCTGTGACGCCGTGTACGTCATGTACCAGGGGAAATTGGTTCGTCGCATGGACGCGAAAGACCTTAACAGCAGCACGTTCATGTCCAGTTCTTTCCAAAGTTGATCCCGCCTTGCCCACACTAGGAAGTGACCAAATGTCACGCATGGTCAGGGTGCAGCCCTCCCTTCGTGCAGCACCCAGAATCCTCAAACTCGCGAAGACCAACGCACGCGACAGCGGGAGCGTGGGAATGGCGATGTTGGCGCTTATCGGACTATTCGTCTGGGCGGTGACCCTCAACGACCGAGTCATGTCGTATCTCGGGCTTTCGCTACTTCTTCAGAGCTCCGTCGTGCTGGTATTCGCGGCCTGCAGCGCTGCCTTTGTCATCCTCATCGGAGACATCGACCTCGGGATCGGAAACTTCATCGGCCTAGCCAACGTCGTGATAGCCGTCCACCTAACGTCGAACCCTCCCGTAGGTCTGCTGATCATCGTGGCACTCGTCGCCTCCTACGGAGTACTCGGCTTCATCATCGAAGTGGTGCAGATTCCGGCAATCATCGCCACCTTGGGTGCTGCCTTCGTGTGGTTCGGTCTCGCAACGCTCGTGTTGCCGCAGCCGGGCGGCACGGCCCCGGCGTGGTTATCCAGCATCATCCAGTCGCAGCCCCCGCTGGTGCCGATCTCCGTCTGGCTGGCAATCATCACCGGGGTGGTGTTCCACACCTGGCTGTTCTACACAAGGACGG
>JBQCEF010000021.1:0-6315 GCA_051960495.1 Nocardioides sp.
TCGCCCCGGGGGGCGCGCGCGGGCGCCCGGCGGGGGGCGGGCGGCCCCCCCCCCCACGACCGTGGTGTCAGCGGACCTCGAGCAGGTCCACCACGAAGATCAGCGTCTCGCCCGGCTTGATCACGCCGCCGGCGCCGCGGTCGCCGTACCCGAGGTGCGGCGGGATGACCAGCTTGCGGCGGCCGCCCACCTTCATGCCCTGCACGCCCTGGTCCCAGCCGGAGATGACCTGGCCCGCGCCCAGCCGGAACGACAGCGGCTCACCCCGGTTGTACGACGCGTCGAACTCCTCACCCGTCGAGTGCGCGACGCCGACGTAGTGGACCCGGACGGTCGTGCCGGCGACCGCCTCGTTGCCCTCGCCGGTGCTGAGGTCGGTGACCTCGAGGTCCTGCGGCGGCGGGCCGTCGGGGAAGTCGATCTCGGGCTTCTCGTGGGTCATCCGCGCTCCTGTGGTCCGGGGGCTCGAGCCGCTCCCGAGCCGTCGGTTCACTCTAGACGCCGCGTCGAAGGCCGCAGTCGGTGCCGTCAGCTGCGCAGCACGAGCAGCGCGATGTCGTCGCCGGGGTCAGTGATGTCGGACAGCAGGTGGTCGCACAGCTCCTCCGGGCTCATCCGGTGGCGTCCGCGCAGCTCGCCGAGCAGCCAGTCGAAGCCGGCGGCCAGCGGCACGCCCCGCCGCTCGATGAGCCCGTCGGTGTAGAGCACCACCGTGGCCCCGTCCGGCAGGTCGAGATGGTGGTCCACGCTGGGGGCGTCGGGGTCGAGCCCGAGCAGCAGGTTCGGGGGCGTGTCCAGCAGCTCGGCGGTCCCGTCGGGGCGCAGCAGCACCGGCGGGGGATGCCCGGCGTTGGTCCAGGTGAACGTCAGCGCGTCCGACTGCTGTCCGCTCACCTGCGCAAGCACGGCGGTGGCGAACGTGTTGCCGGCGTTTCCCTGCATGGCCAGGTCGAGGCCCCGCCTGACCTGGCTGGGCGCGGCCGGGTGCAGGATCCGGGCGACGCCGCGGAGCATGTTGCGCACCTGGGCCATCGCTGCCGCGGCATGCTGGTCGTGCCCGGCCACGTCGCCGACCACGACCGTCAGGGTACCGTCGGGCAGCTCGAACCAGTCGTACCAGTCGCCTCCGATCTGGCCGAGCTCGACGGCAGGCAGGTAACGGACCGCCACCTCCGGGCGGTCGCGCCGGATCGGAGCGGGCAGCAGGCTGCGCTGGAAGGCCTCGGACATCCGGCGCTGGATCTCGGCCAGGTTGCGGTCGGCGACGGCAGCGCTCACCCGGTCGAGGGCCTGGCTCAACGTGCCTGCGACCAGGCGGAGGAACCCGAGGTACTCCTCGTCGGGGACCAGGGCGGGGCTCAACCGGACGGCCAGGGCGGCGTCGCCGGGGTCGGTGGCGCCCGAGATCTGCGAGGAGAGCGACATCCAGGCGACCCGGGCGCCGTCGTGGTCCTCGACGACCGCGGTGCCGTCCGCCGGAAGCCCGGCGGGGATCACGCCCGGCAAGGACGGGTCGTGCGCCTCGGCGCGGCCTTCGAGCCACAGGTCGACCGCACGCACGTCCTGGGGCGTCTCCCGCAGCACCGCGAGTCCGCGCCGCACGATGTCGGTCGTCGTCGTGGCGTCGGCCAACCGGTCGGTGAGCGCGTTGAGCAGGGCGAACCGGCGGGCGCCCAGGACCCGGCTCGTCGTCTCGGGGGTGATGTCGATGATCCCCTCGACCTCTTTGTGGCGGTTGGCCACGGGCGAGTAGGAGAACGTGAAGTAGCACTCCTCGAGGAAACCCCGGCGATGCAGGGGGATGTAGGCGTCCTCCACCCAGGTCGCCGTCCCCGACCTCGCGGTCTCGAGCATCGGGCCGATCGTGTCCCACACCTCGGGGAAGATCTCCCGGGCGGGCCGGCCGAGCGCCTCGGGGTGCTTGTCCCCTATCAGCTGCACGTAGGCGGCGTTGTAGATCAGGACGTACTCCGGTCCCCACAGCAGCGTGATGGGGAAGTGGCTGTGGATCATCAGCCCGACGGTGCTGATCAGGGTGTCGCTCCACCCCGACACCGGCCCCAGTGGCGTGCGTGACCAGTCCACGGCCTCATAGGCGGGACCCAGCGGACCCAGGTCCTCGAGAACGGTACGCACGCCGCAATCTAACCCGTGCCGGCGGCAAAGGGGCGAGTATCGCCGCAGGAACCGCGGCGGACCTAGGTCTGGCTGCCCTGCACGTAGTGGTCGAGCTGGTCGCGCTCGAACTCGAGCTCGCTCATCCGGTGCTTCACCACGTCGCCGATGCTGACGATGCCGGTGAGCCGGCCGTCCTCGACCACCGGGATGTGCCGGAAGCGCCCCTGGGTCATGACCTGCATGAGGTCGTTGACCGAGTGGTCGCCGGTGCAGGTCTGCACCTCCGAGGTCATGATCGCCGAGACCGGGCTCTCGAGGACGGACTCGTCGTCCTTGAGGCGTCGTACGACGTCGCGCTCGGAGACGATGCCGTGCACGGAGGCGCCGTCCTCGCTGACCACCAGGGCACCGACGTTGTGCTCCGACAGCAACGCGATGAGCTCGCGCACGGTGGCGTCGGGCCGGACGGTGATGACGTGCTTGAGCTGTTTGCCGGCGAGGACTTCCTTGATGCGCATCGGCGACCTCCTGCGTCGGGGCGGGGTTCGAAGGCTAGCCACAATCTTCCCACCGCGACAGAGGCTCGACGCGGACTGAGAAGATGCGGGGGATGAAGACGTCCGCGGACCGCCTCGGCGCGCGGGCCGCCCTGCTGATGATGGGCTGGCTCAGCGTGGTGCTGTGGCTCGACCGCGTGGACGGCGGCGGGGGCCGGTGGCAGCAGCGGGCGCTCGGCGTGGCGACGTGGGTGGTGCTGGTCGTCGCGCTGCGGCGGGTGTCGCCGCTGGTGCGCGCGCAGACGCTGGTGGTGGTCGGCTTCGCGACGGCCGTGGAGTACGTCTTCAGCCCCACCCTGCACGTGTACACCTACCGGTTCGACAACGTGCCGGCGTACGTCCCGCCGGGACACGGTCTGGTCTACCTGTCCGTCTTCGCGCTCGGCCACGCCGCCTTCGTCTCCCGGAGGATGCGGTGGTGGGAGGGGGCCGTGATCGCCGTCGGGGGCGGGTGGGCGGCGTACGGCGTCCTGCTGGCGGACCGCCCCGACGTGCTCGGGGCGTTCTGGTACGCCTGCCTGGTGCTGTTCTTGGCGTTCGGTCCGTCGAAGGCGGTCTACGTCGGCGCGTTCGTGGTGGTGAGCTGGCTGGAGCTGCTCGGCACCCACCTCGGCACCTGGGAGTGGGGCCGCACCGACTTCACCGGCTGGGTGCCGATCGGCAACCCGCCCTCGGGGGCGGCCGGCGGCTACGGCTGGTTCGACCTGGCCGCGCTGCTGCTCGCGCCGCGGCTGGTGGCCCGGTTCAGTCCCCGGCCGGACCCGGCGCCGGCTGCGGCTGCGGGTTCCGCCGGCGAGCGTTGATGTCGTGCACCGACCCGTGGCCCGGCAACGGGACGTCGGGGTCGGTGACGTCGTCGGAGAGCGCGCCGAGGAACGCCAGCGCCTGGTCGTGCAGCCGCCCGTTGCTGGCCAGCGCGTTGCCTCCCAGCGGCCCCGGGCTGCCGTCGAGCGAGGTGAACATCCCCCCGGCCTCACGCACGATCACGTCGAGCGCCGCCATGTCGTAGAGCTCCAGCTCCGGCTCGGCCGCGAGGTCGACGGCCCCTTCGGCGAGCAGCATGTAGGACCAGAAGTCGCCGTACGCCCGGGTGCGCCAGCAGCGACGGGCCAGCGCGAGGAAGTCGTCGAGCCGGTCGCGCTCGTCCCAGCCGTCCAGCGAGGAGTAGGACAGCGACGCGTCGTCGAGGCGCGCCACGTCGGAGACCCGGCACGCCGAGGCGTTCAGCAGCGAGCGGCCGGTCCAGGCGCCGCCGCCGGCGGAGGCCCACCAGCGCCGGTTGAGCTGTGGGGCGGACACGCAGCCCACCACCACCTCGTCGTCGACCATCAGCGCGATGAGGGTGGCCCACACCGGCACGCCGCGGACGAAGTTCTTGGTGCCGTCGATCGGGTCCACGACCCACCGGCGGTTGCTCGAGCCGGTCGAGCCCTGCTCCTCGCCCAGCACGGCGTCGCGCGGACCCGCGCGTGACAGCGTGCGCCGGATGCCCACCACGACCCAGCGGTCCGCGTCCGTCACCGGCGTCAGGTCCGGCTTCGTCATGACGTGCAGGTCCTGGGCCTTGAACCGGTTGGTGGTCAGCGAGTCGGCGTCGTCGGCCAGCACGTGCGCGAGGCGCAGGTCGTCGGTGTGGTTCGAGGGCATGGCCACAGGCTATGCCCCTCGGCGTGCGGCCCCGCGGCGGCTGCCGGCCGCGGCGCGTCAGAACCGCGGCCCCGTCGGGCCCGTGGCCGGGCTAGTCCTCCTCGGAGCGCTCCCGGCTGGCCAGCAGCCGGCGGAAGGACTCCACCCGGTCGGCGTCGGTGCGGCCCTCGGCGACAGCGGTGTCCAGGCCGCACTCCGGCTCGGCCTCGCCGTGGGTGCACCCGCGCGGGCAGGAGTCGGTGAGCTCCTCGAGGTCGGGGAACGCGCCGATGAACTGGCCGGGCTGCACGTGGGCGAGGCCGAACGAGCGGATCCCCGGCGTGTCGACGATCCAGCCGTCGCCCTGCCCGCCGTCGCCGTCGGCGGGCAGCTGCAGCATCAGCGCGGAGGTCGAAGTGTGGCGGCCGCGGCCGGTCACCGCGTTGACGTGGCCGATCGCGCGGTCGGTGCCGGGCACCAGCGCGTTGACCAGCGTGGACTTGCCGACGCCGCTGTGCCCGACGAGCACGCTGACCTTGCCGGACAGGCGCCGGCGCACCTCGGCCAGGTCGCCGCCGCGCTGCGTGACGACGTAGGGCACCCCGAGCGGGCGGTAGATGCCGAGCAGCGTCTCGGGGTCGGCGAGGTCGGACTTGGTCAGGCACAGCAGCGGCTCGAGGCCTGCGTCGTACGCCGCCACGAGCGCCCGGTCGATCAGCCGCGGGCGGGGCTCGGGGTCGGCGAGCGCGGTGACGACCACGAGCTGGTCGGCGTTGGCAACGATGACGCGCTCGACCGGGTCGTCGTCGTCGGCGGTACGACGCAGCACGGTGCGCCGTTCGTCGACCTCGACGATGCGGGCCAGCGACCCCGCGTCACCGGTGACGTCGCCGACCAGCCGGACCCGGTCACCGACGACGACGCCCTTGCGGCCCAGCGGGCGTGACTTCATCGCGGTGACCTGGCGGTCGTCGACGAGGCAGGTGTAGCGGCCCCGGTCCACGGTCACCACCACGGCGCTCACCGCGTCGTCGTAGGTGGGGCGGTCCTTGGTGCGGGGACGGGTGCGACGTCGCGGGCGGTCGAACTGCTCGTGGTCGTACTCGTCGTAGCGAGGCACCTAGAACAGCCTCGCCCACGCGTCGGCGAAGCCGGGGAACGTCTTGGAGGTCGTGCCGATGTCCTCCACGAGCACGCCCTCGACGGCGGCGGCGAGGATCACCCCGGCGTGCGCCATCCGGTGGTCGAAGTAGGTCCGGAAGCGACCGGGCACGAGCGCGGCCGGTCGGATCGTGAGGCCGTCGGGGGTCTCGGTGACGTGCCCGCCGAGCCCGTTGAGCTCGGTCGCCAGCGCGCTGAGCCGGTCGGTCTCGTGGCCCCGGATGTGCGCGACCCCGCGCAGGTGGGAGGGGGAGTCGGCCAGCGCGCACAGCGCTGCGATCGCCGGGGTCAGCTCGCCGACGTCGTGCAGGTCGTAGTCGAGGCCGTGGATCGTGCCGGTGCCCGTCACCGTCAGGCCGTCCGCGGTCAGCGCCACCTCGGCGCCCATCAGCGCGAGGATCTCGCGCAGCACGTCGCCGGCCTGCGTGGTCTCGTGCGGCCAGTCGCGGACCGTGACGCTGCCGCCGGACACCAGCGCAGCGGCGAGGAACGGCGCGGCGTTGGAGAGGTCGGGCTCGATGGCGACGTCGACCGCGCGGATCGGGCCGGGGGCGACGTGCCAGCGGTTGGCGTCGCTGTCGTCGATCACGACGCCGTGCAGGCGCAGCTGCTGCACGGTCATGTCGATGTGCGGCAGCGACGGGACCGGCTTGCCGTCGTGGCGGACGTCGACACCCTCGTCGTAGCGGGGGCCGGCCAGCAGCAGCGCCGAGATGAACTGGCTGGAGGCGGAGGCGTCGATGGTGACGGTGCCGCCCCGGACATGGCCCTGCCCGCCGATCGTGAAGGGCAGGGTGCCGCGGTCCTCGTCGTCGACCTCCACCCCGAGCCCGCGCAGCCCGCGCAGCACCTC
>JBQCEF010000022.1:0-5812 GCA_051960495.1 Nocardioides sp.
GCGGCTGCCTGCTCGCGGCCGGACTCGATCTCGGCGAGCATCTTGGTGACCAGAGCGGTCGTGTCGCTGTTGTCCTGGGGGCTCAGCGGGATGGCGCGCTTGAGGTGGGTGATGGTCATCGTTGCTCCCGTGCTTCTTGGTTGGTGGGTCGGTGCCCGCTGGTCGCGGCCCGGCGGTAGGCGTGGGCGAGGATGGCGACGACGTCCTCGCAGCTTTCAAGCGGTAGAGCCAGCGGGATGCGGATGTCGCAGAGCGTGGCCAGGACGGCGTCGGTCTGGGGGAGTTGGCGTCGTGGCGCGTAGTTCCAGGAGTTGTAGGCGCTGGTGAACGCGACCGGCTCGACGGCGCCGAACCATTTGACGTGGACGCCGAGCTCGTCGGCGGCCTCGCAGAACAGGCCGATCTGCGCCGGGGTCAGCTCGTCGAGGAAGAACTGCAGGGAGCTGCCCACGAATTGCTCTTGTGGGGGACGGGCCGGCAGTCTGAACCCGGGCAGCTCCGCCAGACCTGTCGAGATCCGTCGGTAGCGTTCGTTCCACTGCCCGACTCGCTCGGGCAGCGTGCGCAGCTGGGGCCGCAGCACGGCCGCAGCGAGGCTGGTGGCCCGCATGCTGTGGTTCGGTTCCACGAAACGCAGGTCGTCGAACCGCTCCATGGGTGGGCGGCGCGTGTGCTGCCTGTAGAGCATGTAGCTGCCGGAGGCCAAGATCGCGCGAGCAGCGACGTCGTCGTCGTCCGTGACGAGCAATCCGCCTTCACCGGAGTTGAGGTGCTTGTACGTCTGGGTGCTGAAGCACCCGACCGCGCCTTGGGTTCCGGTGAGCCGGCCGTCCCAGGAACCGCCGATGGAGTGTGCGCAGTCCTCGACAAGTCGGAGCCCGTACTCGGCGCACAGCGCGGTGATCGCCGTCAGGTCGCTTATGTGGCCACGCATGTGAGACAGGAGCAGGATGCTCCCGCGATGGCCACTGGCCTGCCTCTCCAGGTCCTGGAGGTCGATGGTCAGGTCCGGGGTGGTCTCGACGAGGACCGCCCGACCTCCCGCGTGCTCGACCGCGCCCGGCACGGGGGCGAGGGTCCAGGCGTTGAGCAGCACTGTCTCCCCGGGCCGCAGTCCCATGCTGTGCAGCGCGAGGTACAGCGCCGCGCCGCAGGAGTTCACCGCCACGACGTAGCGGCGCCCCAGGTAGTCAGCTACCTCGTCCTCCCACAGGGATGTCTCCGACGGCTCGCCGCCCTCCTCGGCGTACCTGAACAGCTTCCCGCTGCGCATCAGCGACTCGGCCCTGTCGATGCCCTCCTGGGGGATGGGGTCGGGCGTCGAGAGGTCCGTCCCCAACGCCGACGGCGAGCGTTCTGAGGGTGCGGCCCGAGTGCTCATGGCGTCGAGGACGACTTGAGGTGGACCACCTCGTCAGGGATCGACGTGCCGGCGGACAAGACCGGCAGGTCGGCGTCGACGCACTCGGGGTACTTGATGCCCGCCCCGGTGTTCAGCACGACGACCCGGTCGGTCGCCGAGATCCAGCCATCCTTCGCGAGGCGACGGGTCGCTGCGACCGCGGCTGCTCCTTCGGGGCACACGAACAGACCTTCGTTGCGCCCCAGGCTCCGGAGCTCCTCCAGCAGGTCGTCGTCCGACACCTCGACGGCGATGCCGCTGGTCTTGTAGAGGATGTCGAGGACGATGAAGTCGCCGAGAGCCTTGGGGACGTTGATGCCGAACGCGACGGTCTCGGAGTCGTTCCAGAACTCGCTCTCGGCCTTGCCGGCCTCGAAGGCCGACACCACGGGTGCGCATCCGGCCGCCTGCACCGCTACGAAGCGCGGCATCCGACCCTCGACCCAGCCCAGCGCCAGTAGCTCGTTGATCGCCTTGTAGATGCCGATCAGCCCGACACCTCCGCCGGTCGGGTAGACCACGACGTCCGGAAGGGTCCATCCGAGCTGCTCGACGATCTCCAGGCCCATCGTCTTCTTGCCCTCGATGCGGTAGGGCTCCTTGAGGGTGGCCACGTCGACCCAGTCGCCGCGCGCCACGGCGTCGGCGACCATGGCGCCGGCGTCGCTGATCACTCCACCGACGAGCTGCACCTGGGCGCCGGCGGTGAGGCATTCCGCCCGCGTGATCCGGGGGGCGTCCTCGGGCATGACGATGAGGGCCTCGATCCCGGCGCGTGCGGCGTAGGCCGCCCACGCCGCGCCGGCGTTGCCGTTGGTCGGCATGGCGATGCGCTTCCACCCCAGCTCGCGAGCACGGGACACGCCGACGGCGGCGCCGCGGGCCTTGAACGTGCTGGTGGGCGTCGCGCTCTCGTCCTTTATCCACAGCTCGTCCAGGCCCATCTCCGAGCCGTGGCGACTCATCTTCAGCAGGGGCGTCGCCACCTCGCCGAGCTTGACCTCCGCAGCGGCTTCGGAGCTGGGGAGCAGCTCGTGGTAGCGCCACAGCTCCCAGTCGCGATCCTGGAGTGCTGATCGAGGCACGTCCTGCTTCAGCGCATCGAGGTCGTAGCGCGCCAGCAGCGGCGACTTGCACTCGACACACAGACCCTGGGCGACGGTCGCGTCATGGACGTGGCCGCACCGGGCGCACTCGAGATGGGAGAGATAGCTGTACCGGGTCATCGGGTTCCTCTTCGTGTCTCGTTGTCAGCTGGCCCGCGACAGCGGTGCGGACTGGATCGCGGTGCGCACCTCGTCGGCGACCGCTAGGAATTCGGGCATGGATCGGATGCGCTCGGGAGCGATGGGTTCGCCAGGCTTCGAGAACACCGCCGAGCGGTCGAGCACGATGCGGCCCGGACGAGGGCTCATGACCATCACCCGTGAACCGAGGAAGACGGCTTCGTCCACGCTGTGGGTGATGAACAGGATCGTCTTGCCCGTGGCCCTCCAGATCTCGAGGAGCTCGTTCTGAAGGTGCTCGCGCGTCAGGGCGTCGAGTGCTCCGAACGGTTCGTCCATGAGGACGATGTCGGGATCGTTGGTCAGAACCCGGGCGATCTGGCAGCGCTGCTGCATGCCGCCGGAGAGCTCGTAGGGCCTTCGGGAGGCGAAGTCGGCGAGCCCGACCATGTGCAGGAAACGCTTCGCGTCGGCCTGCCGCTGTGACGCCTTCACCCCGCGCAGCTTGGGGCCGAGCTCGACGTTCTCATGGACCGTCAGCCACGGGAAGAGGTTGGGCTGCTGGAACACGACGCCTCGGTCCGCCCCGGGCTTGGTGACGGGAACACCGTCCACCTCCACCGATCCCTGCGAGGGGTGCATGAACCCGGCCAGCAGCCGCAGGAGCGTCGTCTTGCCGCAGCCTGACGGGCCGGCGAGGCAGAGGAACTGTCCGGGGTCGATGCGGAAGTCGATCTCGGAGAGGGCCTGGACGCGGTCGCCCTTCACCTCGAAGCTGTGGCTAACCGAGTTGATCTCGACAGTGCGTTCGTGACTCATGTCCGCCTCACTCCGCCACGGACTGGGCGGGACCGGGGTCGACGCCGTCGCGATAGGTCTGCTCCGAGCTGACGCCCTTGATGGATCCCTGTTCGAGCAGGAAGCCTGCTGTGGTGATCAGGTCCTGGGCGACCTTGCCGTCCAGCCAGTCGCTGGACGCCTGTTCGCTCGCCGGGAGGTAGATGTACCCGCCGAACAGGTCGCTGACGTCCTTGGGTGAGATGCCCATCTGGATGGCGATGCTCTCGGCCGCCTTGTCGGGATCATCCTTGATCTGCTGCACGGCGTAGTCCTGCGCCTTGGCCCACTGCTTCATGAAGTCCGGGTTCGCCTCCGCGAAGTCGGCAGTGGCGGCCGACAAGTCGTAGGTCGGCTTGCCCGCCTCGGCGGTGTCTGCGCTCGAGTAGATCTGACTCCCGTCCTTCTCGAGCTCTCCGAGCACGGGGTTCCAGACCCATGCCGCGTCGATCTGGTTCCCGTCCCAGGCTGCGGACATGGCCTCCGGCGCCAGGTTGATCAGCTTGACGTCCTTGCCCGGCACGAGCCCCGCGCCGTCCAGCGCCTGCAGCAAGGAGAAGTGCGACGTCGAGCTGAACGGGACGGCGATGCGCTTGCCGGCTAGGCCCTGCAGGTCCGTGATCGACTTGTCGTGCACGACGAGCGCCTCTGCCTCACCGATGACCTCCTGGATCCACACGACCTTGATCGGGATCTCGAGCGGCTTGGACAAGGCGATGGTGGCCGGTGACGAGCCGAGCATGCCGACGTCCACGCTGCCGGCGCCGAACGCCTGCACGACGTCACCGCCGGAGCTGAACTGCGACCACTTGATGGTCGCGTTGGGCATGCAGGCCTCGAGCAGACCGAGGTCCTTGACAACCAGGTCGCCGGTGGGGCTTGCCTGCCAGGCGAGGTTGGCCGTGGCCTTGACGGAGGTGTCCGGTTCCCAGGGGCAGTCGGTCTCGGCGGCCGTCTGGGTGGTGGCGGTACGTCCGGAGGAGACGCAGCCGCTGACACTCATCAGGAGAACGGCGCCGCCGACGCCGAGGGCTCGGTGAAGAGCACGGTTTGCAGACATGGTGGTTCGCTTTCTCGAGGGGAAGGCGCGGGGGGAGGATCCGAGGAACGAGTCAGGCCTTGCCGCGCCAGGGCACAAGAAGCCGCTCGACGAACTTGATGAGACCGTCGAGAGCGACGGCTGCGATGCCGATGACGATGATGGCCGCCACGGTCAGGGGTGTTTCGAGCTGGACACCGGAGAGATAGGCGAGACCGCCGATCCCGGGGATGCCGTTGTTGAGCTCTGCGGCCACGACCGTCGTCCAGGCGAAGCCGGTGGCGACCCGGATCCCGGTGATGACCTCAGGGAGGGTCGCCGGAATCATGACGTGCCAGACCGACTGTCGACGCGTCGCACCCAAGGAGAGCACTGCGTTGATCTGGTCCTCGCGTACGCCGCGTACGCCGCTGATCGTGGCCATGGTGATGGGTGGAAAGGCAGCCAAGAACAGCAGCCAGACCTTCGAGGTGTCGCCGATGCCGAACCAGACGATGAGCAGGCCGATGTAGCCCAGCGGGGGAAGCGACCGCAGGAAGTGCAGGTAGGGCTCCACCACGACGCCGACCCACTTGACGGTCGACATCAGCAGGCCGACGGGGATGCCGACCACGATGGCCGCCCCGACGCCGATGCCGATCCGCTGCAGACTGGCGATGAGGTGTTCCCACATGTAGTAGTTCTGCTCGCCGCGGACGATCCGGTCGACGCCCTCTGCGATGGGGTGGTCGGTGTTGGCCTGGACGAACGCGTTCCACACCGAGGCCGGGGAAGGCAGGTACAGGGGCTTGACCAGGCCCAGGCCGGTGATGAGGAGCCAGGCCGCGAGGAAAGCGGCCAGAGTCAGGAGTCGAGTGGCCCAGGGCCGCATACCTTGGGGCAGTCGTTCCCACCCCGATCGGGACGCTGTGCCAAGTCCCCGGCCGCGGCTCTCGGTCGGCTTCACCGTAGTCGTGTGCGTGGTCATCGTTTCGTCCTGTCGCTGTTGACTCGGTTGGTCTGACTGGGCGCATCGGCGCTGTTGGCGGAGCTGACGTGCGCGCACAGGGCGTCCATTCGTCGTCGCAGCTCCGGCGTGTCGGTGGTGGCGGCGGCCAGGTTCTCCACGACCGAGGCGAAGTGAGCCAGGCTGCCGGCGCGGGCGCGCTCGGCGTCGCCGGCGGCGATCGCCTCGCAGACCACGTCGTGCTGACCCGCCCAGACAAGGGGAAGCTCCTTCGAGCTCCACGCGTGGGTCCTCGCCGTCAGCAGCAACGGGTCTATGGCAAGGTCGAGCAGGTCGGCCGCAGAGTCGCGCAGGAACTTGTT
>JBQCEF010000023.1:0-3796 GCA_051960495.1 Nocardioides sp.
AACGGTCGTTCCGGCTGCGCAGCAGCTTCTTGGGGGCCGCCGGAGGCGGGGCCTGCACGGGCTGCTGGGGCTGGTAGTCGGTCATCGCTTCTCTCCTTCGTCGAAGATCAAGGTGGTGTCGGCGTCGCTGAGCACGTGCTCGCCCTCGTCGGGTCGCTGGTCGGTACGACGGCCCAGGCCCCGGACCATGAACGCGACCAGGCCGACCGCGCCGGCGACGACCAGCGTCAGGGGCAGCAGCCACTCCACGTCGTTCGAGCCGATGACGCCTTGCTGGTGCAGGGCCCAGGAGCCGGCGATGCCGAGGAAGGCCAGACCCAGGACGAGGTAGCTGACATTGAGCGGGTGGGTCTTCATGACGTCGCCTCCGTGATGACCTGGATGTGCCCGACCAGGAGGTCGAGCTCGAGGGTGAGCTGCGGCGCGTCGGCGCCGCCGTCGAGGTGGCGGGTCAGCTCGACGTTGTTGCCGCTGCGCGTGTAGCCGGCGATGTCGGCCTCGCCACCGAAGCGTATCGTGGCGTCGACGTCGACGTCGTCGGGGACGCGCACGATCAGCTCACCGGCCTCGGCGTCGAGGGTGATGTGGCGGCCGTCGAGGTTCTGCGGGTCGCTCACCTCGGTGAGGTCGAGGTCGATCTGGCCGGCGGTGAGCCGGTAGCTGTCGTGGATGTCCGAGGCGGCGACCGGGGTGCGGGCGATCTGGCGCTCGGAGCTCCAGTTGCCGTCCACCGCCGAGGTGATCGCCAGCGCGATCGTGGCGACGATGCCGAGGAAGATCAGGCCGCCGGCCCGGCCCAGCACCGAACCGACGAGCAGCATCACGCCGACCACGGTCAGCGCGAGGGCGGCGTACGCGGCGGCGCTCACGTCGTGCCCGGTGTCGTAGAGCCCGAGCGAGCCGAGGGCGATGGCGACCAGCGCCAGCGTCGGGCCGAACAGCTTCGGACCGCGGTCGGCCCGGACCGGCGGCTGGTAGGGCGGCTGGTAGGCCGGGGGTGCGGCCCAGCCGGTGCCCGCGGGCGGCGCGGGAGGAGTCGTCACGTCACCCTCCGGAGGAGCCGAGCCGGCGTCGACGTCGTCGGTCTCGCCCACCCAGCCGGTCGAGGTCGGGTACGACGCGGGGTAGGGCGTCGGCGGGTACTGCGGGGAAGGTGTCTGCGGACCGGTCTGTCCGGCGGGCCGGTCCCGGTTGACCAGCAGCACCAGCGCCACGACGGCCACCAGGATCAACGGCCAGGGGAATCCCCAGCCACCCCAGGAGTTGCCGATCAGCAGCATCGCCGCGACCACGCCGACGACGATCAGCAACGCGTTGCGGGTGCTCGGGCTGGTCTGCACGACGCTCTGCTCGGTGCCCTCCTCGGGGACGACCAGCCACGCCGCTCCGTAGAGCAGCAGGCCGGCGCCGCCGAAGAAGACCAGCACGACGAACAGCACGCGCAGGATGGTCGGGTCGATGTTCAGGTGGCGGCCCAGTCCGCCGCACACGCCCGCGATCTTGCGGTCGGTGATGCTGCGGTGCAGTCGCTCGTAGTTGCGCAGGTTCTCGGAGTGGATCCCGGGGCGGGCCCGCTCGTCCTGCTGGGAAGGTGTCTCGGTCATGTCTCGATCCTCGGTCCCGGAGGGGCTCGCGCACCATCGGGGAAACCCCTGGTCCTCGTCTCGATCCTGAGCCCACGGATCAGGGTCGGACCAGGGTCGCAAGTCATGGTCCGGTCCTGCGTGCTGTGTGACGATTGAGCCATCATGAGCGACACCGCCACGAGCTCCGCGACGCCGGGCCGACCCCCACGCGCGACCCGTTCCCTGGACGACCGGTTCCTCGGCGGCGTCGCGGCCGGGCTCGCCGCCCACCTGGGTGTCGACGCCGTGCTGGTGCGGGGGTTCTTCGTGGTCACCGCGCTGATGGGCGGGTTCGGCGCGATGCTGTACGCCGGCCTGTGGATGGCGTTGCCTGCCGCGGCCCACCTCGAGGAGCAGGCGCCCGGGCTCGAGGCCGCGACCCGGCAGGGCAAGCGGCCGGGCCGGGCACGCCGGCTCCAGGACATGGGGCCGGCCGTGGCGATGGCCGCCTTCGTGCTGGGCGGCCTGCTGCTCGCGCAGCGCTGGATCGGCAGCTCGCTGCTGTTCTGGCCGGTGCTCATCGGCGCCGCCGGCTTGGCCGTCCTCTGGTGGCAGGCCGACGAGGCCCAGCGGGAGCGGTGGGTGGACGCCACGGGCCGGGTGGACTTCGTCCGGACGGTGGTCGGCCGGGGCGGCGTGGCGTCGTACGCCCGACTCGTCGTGGGGGTGCTGCTGCTGGTGGGCGCGCTCGTGCTCTTCGCCGCCCAGACCGGCCAGGCCGGGGTCGCGCGCGACGTGCTGCTCGCCGGGGCCCTGGGCGTGATCGGTCTCGGCCTGATGGTGGGGCCGTGGCTGTTCCGGCTCACCGGCGACCTGTCCGAGGAGCGGGCGGCGCGGGTGCGTTCGCAGGAGCGTGCCGACATGGCCGCGCACCTGCACGACTCGGTGCTGCAGACCCTGGCGCTCATCCAGAAGCACGCCGAGGACGGCCGCACCGTCGCGACGCTCGCCCGCGCCCAGGAGCGCGACCTGCGCAGCTGGCTCTACGGTGACCAGGCGCACCCGGAGACATCGGTGGCCGGTGCGCTCAAGGCCGCTGCCGCCGAGGTCGAGGACGCTCACGGCGTGCCGGTCGAGGTGGTCACGGTCGGTGACGTCCGGGTCACCGAGGCGCTGCGGCCGCTGGTCCTGGCCGCCCGGGAGGCGATGGTCAACGCCGCGAAGCACTCGGGCGCCGACAAGGTCGACGTCTTCGCCGAGTGCACCGACAGCGCGGTCGAGGCCTTCGTCCGCGACCGCGGGAAGGGCTTCGACGAGACCGCGGTGCCCGAGGACCGGCTCGGCGTGCGCAACTCGATCCTCGCCCGGATGGAACGCCACGGTGGCCATGCGAAGATCCGCACCGCCCCAGGCGAGGGCACCGAGGTCCGCCTCTCGCTCTCGGCCACCACACCCCAGAAGGAAGGCGCGCACTGATGCCCGCACCCACAGCCGCGCACCGACGCACCGTGGTCGTCGTCGACGACCACGCCATGTTCCGGACCGGCGTCCGCGCCGAGATCGACGGGGCCGTGGAGGTGCTCGGGGAGGCCGCCGACGTCGACCAGGCCGTCGAGGCGGTGCTCCGGCTCAAGCCCGAGGTGGTGCTGCTGGACGTGCACCTGCCCGGCGGCGGCGGTGGCGAGGTGATGCGCCGCGTCGCGAACCGCGTTCCCGAGACCCGGTTCCTGGCGTTGAGCGTCTCCGACGCCGCGGAGGACGTGATCGGCACGATCCGTGCGGGCGCCCGGGGCTACGTCACCAAGACCATCACCGGGCCCGAGCTGGTCGACGCGATCGGCCGGGTCGCCGACGGGGACGCCGTGTTCTCCCCGCGCCTGGCCGGGTTCGTGCTCGACGCGTTCGCCGGGTCCATCGCGGTGGCGCAGGTCGACGAGGACCTCGACCGGCTCAGCGAGCGGGAGCGCGAGGTGATGCGGCTGATCGCGCGTGGCTACGCCTACAAGGAGGTCGCGAGCGAGCTGTTCATCTCGGTCAAGACCGTGGAGACCCACGTGTCGAGCGTGCTCCGCAAGCTGCAGCTCTCCTCGCGCCACGAGCTGACCCGCTGGGCGACCGACCGCCGGCTGCTCTGACCCGGCGCTCGCCCCCCTCCCTCTCCCCCAGTCAGGGCCGCGGGGCGACCTCGCCGTGGCCGCCCCCCGCCGCCGCCCGCCCCCCGCGGGGGTGGC
>JBQCEF010000024.1:0-2853 GCA_051960495.1 Nocardioides sp.
CATCAAGTCCGCGGACGAGATGCGCCGGCTCTGGGCCGAGGGGTTCGGCATGCCGGAGGCGTGCGACAACACCCTGGCGATCGCCGAACGCTGCAACGTCGAGTTCACCGAGTCCACCGGCGGCTACATGGCCCGCGCGGACGTGCCGGCAGGGGAGACCGAGGAGTCCTGGTTCCGCAAGGAGGTCTGGCGCGGCATCGAGGCACGCTACCCCGGCGACCGCCTCGACCAGGCCGTCCGGGACCGGGTCGAGATGGAGCTCGCGGTCATCTCGCAGAAGGGCTACTGCGGCTACTACCTGGTGGTCGCCGACTTCATCGGCTGGGCGAAGGACAACGGCATCCGGGTCGGGCCCGGCCGCGGTTCCGGTGCCGGCTCGATCGCGGCGTACGCGCTGCGCATCACCGACCTGTGCCCGTTGGAGCACGGCCTGTTCTTCGAGCGGTTCCTCAACCCCGAGCGTCCCTCGATGCCCGACTTCGACATCGACTTCGACGACGCCCGGCGCGGTGAGGTCATTCAGTACGTCAGTGACAAGTACGGCTCGGACCGGGTGGCCCAGATCGCCACCTTCGGTCGTCTCAAGGCCAAGGCCGCCATCAAGGACGCTGCCCGCGTGCTCGACCACGGGTTCGCGATCGGCGACAAGATCACCAAGGCGCTGCCCCCGGACGTGATGGGCAAGGGTGTCGCGCTCAAGGACATCTTCGACCCGGAGAACAAGCGCTACAACGAGGGCGGCGAGTTCCGCACGCTGCACGACCAGGACCACGACGTCCGCACGATCTACGCCACCGCGCTCGGCCTCGAGGGACAGATCCGCAACTGGGGCGTGCACGCGGCCGGCGTGATCATGTCCAGCGAGCCCCTGATCGACATCGTGCCGATCATGGCGCGCCCGCAGGACGGGGCGATCATCACCCAGTTCGACTACCCGATGTGCGAGTCGCTCGGGCTGGTCAAGATGGACTTCCTCGGCCTCTCCAACCTGCGCATCCTCGAGGACGCACTGGCCAACATCAAGGCGAACCGCGACGAAGTGGTCGTGCTCGAGGACCTGCCCTTCGACGACCGGGCGACCTACGAGCTGATGGGCCGCGGCGACACCCTCGGCGTCTTCCAGCTCGATGGTGGCGGCATGCGCGCGCTGCTGCGCTCCATGCAGCCCGACCAGTTCGCCGACATCACCGCCGTCAGTGCGCTCTACCGTCCGGGCCCGATGGGTGCCGACTCGCACAACAAGTACGCGCACCGCAAGAACGGCCGGCAGCCGATCGAGCCGATCCACCCGGCTCTGGCCGAGGCGCTCGAGCCCGTGCTGGGGGAGACCTACGGCCTGATCGTCTACCAGGAGCAGGTGATGGCGATCGCGCAGGTGCTCGCCGGCTTCTCCCTGGGCGCCGCGGACAACATGCGTCGCGCGATGGGCAAGAAGGACGCCGCCAAGCTCGCCAAGGAGTACGACGGGTTCGAGGCCGGCATGCTCGAGCGCGGCTACCCGCGGGACGCGATCAAGAAGCTCTGGGAGATCCTCGTCCCCTTCGCCGACTACGCGTTCAACAAGTCGCACTCGGCGGCGTACGGGGTCATCACCTACTGGACCGCCTACCTCAAGGCCAACTACCCGACCGAGTACATGGCCGCCCTCCTGACGTCCGTGAAGGACTCCAAGGACAAGATGGCGATCTACCTCAACGAGTGCCGGCGGATGAAGATCCAGGTGCTCCCGCCCGACGTCAACGAGTCCGCGCACGACTTCACCCCGGTCGGCAACGACATCCGCTTCGGCCTCACCGCGGTGCGCAACGTCGGCCACAACGTGGTCGACGGCATCGTGGCCGCGCGCGCCGAGAAGGGCCGGTACGTCGACTTCAACGACTTCATGGACAAGGTCCCGGCGGTCGTGTGCAACAAGCGCGTCATCGAGTCGCTGGCGAAGGCCGGTGCGTTCGACGACATGAAGCACAAGCGACGCGCGCTGGTCGCGATCCACGAGGTCGCGGTCGACCAGTACGCCGACCTGAAGAAGAACGAGGCGATCGGTCAGGACTCGCTGTTCGCCGGGATGGACGACCTCGACGGTCCGGACGCCGGGTTCGGCATCGCCGTGTCCGTGCCCGACATCGAGGACTGGGACAAGATGACGCTGCTCGGGCACGAGCGGGAGATGCTCGGTCTGTACGTCAGCGACCACCCGCTGCTCGGCGTCGAGCACGTGCTGGCCGCTGCGAGCGACTGCACGATCGGCCAGCTGCTGCTCGACGAGGAGCGCGCGGACGGCTCGACGGTGACGATCTCGGGCCTGATCACCTCGGTGCAGCGCAAGCTCACCAAGCGCGGCGACACCTGGGCGATGGTGACGGTGGAGGACCTCGACGGAGCCATCGACGTCCTGCTCTTCCCCAGTGCCTACCAGCTCGCGGCGACCTCGTTGATCGAGGACGCGATCGTGACGGTCAAGGGGCGGCTCTCGCGCCAGAAGGAGCAGCCCGAGCTGCACGGGCAGGAAGTGACCCTGCCCGACCTCAACGACGGCCCGAGCGGTCCGGTGGTGATCGCGATGCCGCTCACCCGCTGCACGCCGGCGGTCGTCGACCAGCTCAAGGAGGTGCTCAGCACCCACCCCGGCATGTCGGAGGTGCGGCTGAAGCTGATGAGCCGCGAGTCGACCAAGGTGATGCGGCTGCCCGACCGGCTCCGGGTCACCCCGAGCCCGGCCCTCTTCGCGGACCTCAAGCAGCTGCTCGGGCCCGGGTGTCTAGGCTGACCGGGTGAGCGAACCCGTCTCGAGCGCGCCCAGCACCGGTGCGCCGCTGCAGCTGCCGAGCGCGCGGCAGACCGACCGGGGCGACG
>JBQCEF010000025.1:0-3526 GCA_051960495.1 Nocardioides sp.
CCGCCCGGCCACGACTCAGGCCAGGAAGTGCGGGGTGGACGCCCGCAGGTGCTCGATGAGCGTCAGCAGCAGGTCCGCGCGCTGGGCCGGGGGGTTCGGCGCGAACGCGAGCTGCAGGTAGAGCGCCCGCAGGAACGGCTGGACGTTGCCTGCCACGGTGTAGGGGTCGTCGGTGCGCTCGTCGTCAGGGGCGGCGGCCGCCGCAAGGCGCGCCAGCCAGGGTTCGAGCACGTCGGCGCTGACCAGGTCACGCCGCAGGATCTCCATCGTCGCCGCGGCAAGACGATCGTCCTCGCCGTGCAGCAGCCTCTGGTCGGTCTCCTGCAGGAGCCGGTCGGCGATGACGTCGAGCAGCACGGTGAGCTCGAGGCGGCCCATCGCCCGCGACCGGGCGAGCTCGCCCAGCGTGTCCGCGCCGTGCGCGATGGCGTGGGCCCAGCCCTTGCCGGCGACGTAGCCGCGCAGGTCCCGCTCGCGCACGAACCAGCCCGCGATCCGGTCGCCCCACCCGAGGATGGTCTCGGGGGCCAGCAGGTGCTGCTCGTTGTCGCGGCTCACGCAGACAGCGAGGATCAGCGCCGAGAAGCTGCGCCGGAAGACGGTGTCGGTCCCGCTCTGACCGATCCCGACGAGCAGTCCGGCGGTCATCCCGTCGCCCAGTCCCTCGAGCAGCTCGTCGTACACGCCCTCGGAGATCCACCGCGCCAGCAGGCCGAACGCGATGGCGTCGCGCCGGTGCGGGTCGGGATCCCCGAGCATGGAGGTCAGCTCGGCGGTCAGGTCGGCCAGGGAACGGTCGCTGGGAACCTGGTGGCCCTCGGCCACGACCCGGTCCCAGAACGCCGACTCCATGGGCGCCATCCTGCCATTCACGGGGCCGCGCGGGGGAACCGGGCGTCGCCCCTAGGCTGAGGTGCGTGCCGTCCCTGAACGAGCTCGCACGAGCCCACACCGACCTCGACGCCGAGGACCTGGCGTGGTTGCACCTGCTGCTCGCGGACTGGCAGATCATCGCCGTCCTGTCCTTCGCCGACCTGGTCCTGTGGCTGAC
Source organism: Nocardioides sp. (assembly GCA_051960495.1). Classification (GTDB taxonomy): domain Bacteria; phylum Actinomycetota; class Actinomycetes; order Propionibacteriales; family Nocardioidaceae; genus Nocardioides_B. The sequence goes on from JBQCEF010000025.1 coordinate 1,052, forward strand.
GGACCGGGAGGGTCGCGGCTTCTGGGCCGGTGCCCAGATGCGTCCCACGACCGGTCCCACCGCCTACGTCGACGACCTGGTCGGCGCGTTCGTCCCCACCGGACGGCGGCCGCTGCTCGACTCCGCGTTCGAGCAGCAACGGGTGGCACGGGAGGGCGATCCCGAGTGGCGTGACGACATCCCGGTGCGGGTCGAGGCGATCCCCGTACGACGCGGCGAGCGCATCCTCGGCGTGATCGCGCGCAACACCACCCTGCTCGGGGTCCGGACGCCGAGCCGGCTCGAGCTGGCCTACCTGCAGACCGCCACCGACCTGACCCAGATGATCAGCAACGGGTACTTCCCGTTCCCCGGCCAGCGCTCGGACCACGCGGACTCGCCCCGGGTCGGCGACGGCTTCGTCCGGGTGGACCAGGCGGGCCGGGTGACCTACGCCAGCCCCAACGCCCTGTCGGTCTACCGCAGGCTGGGCCTGCAGACCGACTTGACCGGCCTGGACCTCGCCGAGACGACCCGGCGCCTGGTGCCGGCCACCCGCAGGCCGGACGAGGAGACGATCAGCGCGGCCCTCAGCGGCCGGCTGCCCCGCGACACCGAGATCGGGGACGGGCAGACCGTGCTGATCGTGCGGTCGATCCCGCTGCGGCCGACGGGTGAACACCTCGGTGCTCTGGTGCTGCTGCGCGACGTGACCGACCTGCGGGTGCGCGACCGGGAGCTGGTCACCAAGGACGCGACGATCCGCGAGATCCACCACCGGGTGAAGAACAACCTGCAGACCGTGGCCGCGCTGCTGCGGCTGCAGGCACGTCGCATCGAGAACCCGGAGGGGAAGGCCGCGCTCGAGGAGGCGGTGCGCCGGGTGGGCTCGATCGCGATCGTCCACGACACGCTGAGCCAGACCCTCGACGAGAGCGTCGCGTTCGACGAGGTCGCGGACCGGCTGCGGGTGATGGTCGCGGAGGTGTCCTCCTCAGGCGCGCACATCGCCTCGAGGCGGGAAGGCAGCTTCGGCACGATCACCGCCGAGGTGGCCACCCCGCTGGCGATGGTGCTCACCGAGCTGCTCCAGAATGCCGTCGAGCACGGGTTTGCGGGCGGTCCGGGCACGCTGGTGGTGCGTGCGCAACGCCTGGTGGGGCGGCTTCACGTGAGCGTCGAGGACGACGGGACCGGGCTGCCGGCGGGGTTCGACGCCGAGGCGTCGGCGAGCCTGGGCCTCTCGATCGTGCGGACGCTGGTGGAGTCCGAGCTCGGCGGGCAGCTCGAGCTGGGGGACGCCCCCGGCGGGGGGACCCGGGTCCAGCTCGAGATCCCGCTGCCCTGAGTCGTCGTACTCCTGCTCAGGCGGTGCGCACCTTGGCGCGCGCGTTGCGACGCTTGAGAGCCCGGCGCTCGTCCTCGCTCATGCCGCCCCAGACACCGTGGTCCTGTCCCGCCTCCAGCGCCCACGCGAGGCACTGCTCGCGCACGTCGCATCGACGGCACACCTGCTTGGCCTCCTCGATCTGGAGGATGGCCGGACCGGTGTTGCCGATCGGGAAGAACAGCTCTGGATCCTCGTCGAGGCATGCAGAGCGGTGGCGCCAATCCATGGCGGGGAGCTCCTTGTCGTGTCAGTGAGTGCCGGCTGGTTGAGTCGGTCTACCCGTGCGCGTTGCCTCGCGGCGACGTCCACATGGTGAGTGACCGCTTTCACGAGGCCCGAAACCCTCCGATGTCCGGGTGGGTTCGGTGTGGCTCCGTGAGCAGGGTCCGAGGGACCCGTCTGACCGGTGACCTCCACCAGAGTGTCAAGATAACCGGGGCCGATCAAGCCTTTGCCAGGTCGGGTTGGTCACAGGTCTACGAATTTACTCCTGGTCTGGACGGCTTTCTGAGGATTCCATGAGAATCCGGCGCGCAGGCCACCGAGAACGTGCATCCGAGCGGTCAGTAACATCGGCTCCCGTGACGCAGAGCCAGCCGCCCACCGGTCCCGCGGCCTCCCGGGGAGTGCCGGCACCGCTCGTCGTGGCGGCAGCGCTGGCGGCTCTCGAGGGCCTGCTGCTGGCGTTCTACGGCGTCGCGGAGCTCACCGCGATCGAGGCGGAGAAGGCCGTGATGGGCGCCAGCACCGCGGTGTTCTTCCTGGTGTACGGCGCCGGCCTGGGGTTCTGCGCGTGGCGGATGTACCGCCGGGAGTCGTGGGCCCGCTCGCCGGTCGTCATGGCCCAGCTGATCCAGCTGGGCGTCGCGTGGAGCTTCTGGGGTGGCAGCTCGACCCCGGCGGCGGTCGTCCTCGGCCTGGCCGCCCTGGTGGTGCTGGTCGGCGTCTTCCACCCCGCGTCGCTGGCCGCGCTCTCCGACGACTGATTCCCTATCGGGGATCAGGGGTCAAGAGGCTGTTTGTTTGACCTCTTGGTGGCTCGGGTTCAGGATCGTGGTTGGGGAAGGTCGCCTCGTGTGCCGACGCCCTTGTGTGTCTGGCTTTGC
>JBQCEF010000026.1:0-21086 GCA_051960495.1 Nocardioides sp.
CCACCCGCCTCGTCGGCAGCACGAGCAACCCGCGCTGGTACGCCGAGCAGCTGACGGCCGCGCCGGCGTCGTACCGGATCGTGCGCGGGCCCGAGGTGCAGACGGCCGCCCGAGCGGTCGGCGAGCGGCTCCTCGCCGCGGCGGGCCCGGCCGACTGAACAGCGGCCCCGAGGAACGAACTCCCGACGTCCGGATTGCGAGGTCGGGTCGATCGGCTCTGCTCCCCGAACGCCTTCCCGGCAAGACTGAAAGTGCCTGGAAGGAGCCGGACATGAGAATCCCGATCCGCAGGCTGTTGGCAGTAATGGCGGCCGCCATCGTTTGCCTGACATCGTTTGCCTTCGCCACAGCAGCACATGCCGATGACGCGTACGCGGTCGGCTTCACCAGCGTCGGGGGCGCGCAGTTCGACGACGAGGCCCCGGACGTGGGCCGGGCACGCGACGAGATCGTCGTGCAGGCGCCCGACGTCGGCCGGCTCCGCAACGAGGTGGTGCTTCCGGCGCCCGACCTCGGCAGGGCCCGCAACGAGGTCGTCCTTCCCGAGCCGGCCACGCCCGCGCCGGCGGAGCCCGTGGACTCCGGCATCAGCGCGGACACCTGGGGCCTGATCGGGCTGGGCGTCGTCACCCTGGCCACCATCGGCGCGGCGGTGTACATGACTCGTGGCCACCGTCACCACGGCGGACAGGTCGCCCACCCTGCCTGACCCTTCGTGGGGGCGGGGTCAGCAAACCCGCGGCGTCCGGACTCGTTCCGGGCGCCGCGCCACGTCGTTCGGGTGCAGCGGGCCGGCGATCCGGCCAGGCCGGCTACTCCCCGCGCTGGCCGTCGACCGACTCCCGGAGCAGGTCGGCGTGCCCGTTGTGCCGGGCGTACTCCTCGATCATGTGCAGCACCACCCAGCGCAGGCTGTACTTCTCGCCCGTACGGCGGTTCGCGCGCACCGACAGCGCGTCGAGCTCCTCCCCCTCGACGACGTGCCGGGCGTGCGCGACGATCTCGGCGAGCAACGACCTGAGCACGGCCGGCCGGTCCTCGGCGGCGGAGTGCCAGTCCCAGTCGGGATCGGCGGACCAGTCGACGTCCGCGAAGGCGCGCGCGACGTCGTTGCCGGCGAACATGTAGGAGAACCAGTAGTCCTCCACGAACGCGAGGTGCTTGAGCATCCCGCCCAGCGTCATCGTCGAGGGCGGCAGCGTCGCGTTGAGCCCGTCGGACTCGAGCCCGGCGGTCTTCCGCAGCAGCGTCGCGCGCTGGTACTCCAGGAACCCGAACAGCTGCTCGGCCTCGGTGCCGCTCTGGGGCGGGTCGGTGCGTGCCACCATCCTGGGAGGCTAGCGCCGCCCCGCTGTGCCCGGTCGGCGTTCCGCGCAATCGGTGGCCTGTCCCCCGTGGCCTAGCCTCGGTGCGTGCCCGAACACCTGCTCACCCGCTGGGGTCGCGCCCTCGACCCCGACCAGGTCCTGCAGGAGTACCCGCGCCCGCAGCTCGTCCGCGACTCCTACCTCAACCTCAACGGCTGGTGGGAGCACGCGTTCACGGCGGCCGATGCCGACGAGCCGCGGGAGTACGACGGGCGCATCCTCGTGCCGTTCTCCCCCGAGTCGGTGCTCTCCGGGGTCGGTCGGCAGCTCCAGCCGGACGAGCTGCTGTGGTACCGCCGCACGCTCCGGCTGCCCGACGGCTTCGCCGCCCGGCCCGGCGGACGGGTGCTGCTGCACTTCGGCGCGGTCGACCAGACGTGCGCGGTGTGGCTCAACGGCGTGGAGGTGGGGGCCAACCACGGCGGCTACCTGCCGTTCACGTGCGACCTCACCGATGCCCTGCGCGACGGCGACAACGTGCTCGTGGTCCGGGTGCGCGACCTGTCGAACAACCGCGGGCCCAGTAGCGGGAAGCAGCGGCTCGAGCGCGGCGGCATCTGGTACACCGCGCAGTCCGGGATCTGGCAGACGGTGTGGGCCGAGTGGGTGCCGGGGCGGTACGTCGGGTCGCTGGTGCTCGTGCCGCGGCTGGAGGAGTCCGCGCTGGAGGTCACGGTGGTTTCGAGACGCTCGCAGGCTCGCTCCTCAACCACCGGACTGGTGGTTGAGGAGGCCGACGGATCGGTGGTTGAGGAGGCCGACGAAGGAGGCCGTCTCGAAACCACCGGCCCCCACGAGGTCTCGAGACGCTCGCAGGCTCGCTCCTCGACCAGCGGCTCGCCCCCGGCCCGCGTCCGCATCCTGACCGACGGCGCGGAGGTGGCGGCGGCGCAGGTCGAACCGGGCCGCCCCGCGCTCGTCCCGCTGCCCGCCGTACACCCGTGGACGCCGGCGGACCCGTTCCTCTACGACGTCGAGGTGGACTGCGGCGAGGACCGGGTGACGTCCTACGTCGGCATGCGCAGCTTCGGGGTCGGTGAGGACGCGGCCGGCGTCCCGCGGCTGCTGCTGAACGGCTCGCCGTACCCGCACGTCGGCGTGCTCGACCAGGGCTACTGGTCGGACGGGATGATGACCGCGCCGTCCGACGCGGCGATGGTGCACGACATCGCGACGGCGAAGCGGCTGGGGTTCACCGTGCTGCGCAAGCACGCGAAGGTCGAGCCGCTGCGGTGGTACGCGCACTGCGACCGGCTCGGGATGATCGTGTGGCAGGACCTCGTGAACGGCGGCGGGCGCTACCGGACGGCGACCGCGACGTGGCCGGGCCGGCGGTGGTGGCCGCGGGTGCAGCTGTCGGACCGCCGCTACGGGTGGTTCGGCCGAGCCGACCCCGAGGGCCGGGCGGAGTTCCGCGACGAGCTGCGTCGGACCGTCGAGCTGCTCCGCAACGTGACCTCGCTGGCGGTGTGGGTGCCGTTCAACGAGGGCTGGGGCCAGTTCGACGCGGCGTCGATCGCCACGGCGCTCCGGCGTCTCGACCCGTCGCGGTTGATCGACCACGCCAGCGGCTGGCACGACCAGGGCGCCGGCGACCTGCGCAGCCTGCACGTCTACGGGCGGCGGTTCCGGGTGCCGCGGCGGGGGCGTGACCGGCGGGCGCTGGTGCTCTCGGAGTACGGCGGCTACGACCTCGCCGTCGACGGGCACACGTTCAGCGACGTCGACTTCGGCTACCGCCACTTCGACGACGCCGCGGCGCTGGGCGAGGCGTTCGTGGCGCTGCACGCCGAGCTCGCCGCCTGCGTCCCCCGCGGGCTCGCCGGCACCGTCTACACCCAGCTGTCCGACGTGGAGGACGAGCTCAACGGGCTGCTCACCTACGACCGCGAGGTGCAGAAGCTCCCCGACGAGGTGGTCCGACCGGCCCTCGACCGGCTGCGCGCGGCGCTTTAGTCGACCGGCCGGCGGGTGATGCAGTAGTCGCGTCCGGTCGGATCGAGCAGCGTGATCCACCCCGCCGTACGACGCACCACGTGGGCACCGAGCGCGACGTGCCGCAGCGCCTCGGCGTCCGCGTCGTCCGAGGCGAGGTCGAGGTGTCCGGTCACCACCGGCTGCTCGTCGTCGAGCCGCTGCAGCAGCAGCCCGATCGCCATCGGCGCCGGCCGGGCTAGCCGGCGGAAGCCGTGGCTCTCCGGCGCGAGGTCCCAGCCGGTGAGCTGCTGCCAGAACGCGCACTCCGCGTCGAACCGGCTCGGCGGGATGTCGAGGCAGACCTGGTCGACGATGCTGCGGCCGCCGGGCCATCGCTGCGGCCGCGGTCGGCGGGTGCCGGGGTGGCCGACCACGCAGAACGTCATCCCGCCGGGCGAGCCGCACACCACGTACCCGAGGTCGAGGTAGCTCGCGCTCGCCCCGAGCTCCTCGGCCCGCCGCGCGAGCGCGTCCACGTCGTCGGTGTGCAGGTCGAGGTGCAGGCCGCCGGGGCTCGACTGGACGACCCGTTGGAGGCGCAGGAACGGGTCGCCGGCGTCGGGCAGCAGCGTGGCGAACTCCTCCCGGCGGCCCCTTCGCGACGACACCACCTGGCCGGTGACGCGCGCCCAGAACACCTCCGCCTCCTCGGCTCGCTCCTCGGCGGTGTCGAGGAACGCGGTGATCCAGCGGACGTCCCCTGCCGTCATCCCTCGCCCAGCGGGACGCAGTCGTTCCCGCAGCCAGTCGCGCCGGGGGCGGCGCCCTCCTCGGCGGGGCGGTGCAGCACGGCGTGCTCCGGCGTCACCGTGGCGGTCCCGTCCGTCAGCGAGGCCCGTCCGTCGAGGATCAGCGAGTAGCCGCCGTGCTCGAACGGCGGCCACACCAGCGAGATCCCAGGCCGCGCCTCGAGGTTGGCGCGGGTACGCCGGCCCAGCCCCTCGACCTGGAGCACGTCGCCGTCGAGGGAAGGCCGGACCGCGACCGCATGAGCGCGCTGGTCCTCGCCGACCGTCATCAGGTAGGCGAAGTTGTAGTGCTGCAGCTTCTCGGCCAGCTCGGCCAGGTCGACGGGGACGCTCATGGCGCCAATCTACGCGTCGACCCAGACAGATCCGGTGGCCTCCGGGGCCGGTCCCCCGCCGGTGAGCTCGGCCAGCAGTGCGGCGAACCCGTCGGCATCGTCGGCCGGGACGGCGAGGTGCAAGGTGGCGCGGTCGGCGTAGTCCACCCCGAGCACGGACACGTCGCGCGCCCGCAGGTCGCTCTCGAGCCTGCCGGCGTCGGCGTGGTCGGCGAGGACGTCGTACCGCTCCAGCAGCAGGCGACGTCGTACGCCGGCCTCGTCGAGGGTCTCGCGTACGGCGTCGCCGTAGGCCCGGACCAGTCCGCCCGCGCCGAGCAGCACCCCGCCGAACCAGCGCGTCACGACCGCCACCACGTCGCTCACCTCGCGCCCGCGGAGCACCTCGAGCATCGGCGCACCGGCCGTCCCGGAGGGCTCGCCGTCGTCGTTGGACCGCTGGACGGCTCCGTCGGGTCCGAGCACGAACGCGGAGCAGTGGTGGCGCGCGTCCCAGTGCTGCTTGCGGATCCGCTCGACGACGGCGCGCGCCTCGTCCTCGGACCCGACCCGTTCGACGTGGCCGAGGAAGCGGGAGCGCTTGACCTCGATCTCGACCTCGGCGGTGCGGGCGACGGTGAGGTAGGAGGTGCTCACAGCCAGTCGCCGAGCACGTCGGCGCCGATCTTGACGGTGAACGCGGCCACGACGATGACGAAGAAGACGCGGACGAACGTCGCGCCGCGGGCCACGGCGGTGCGCGCCCCGACGTACCCGCCGACGAGGTTGCAGCCGCCCATGATGAGGCCGATCTTCCACATCACGGCGCCCTGCGGGATGAACACGCACAGCGCCGCGACGTTCGTGGCCCAGTTGGCCATCCGGGCCTTCGCGGAGGCGTCGAGGAAGTTGTAGCCGAGCAGGCCGACCAGCGTGAACACGAAGAACGATCCGGTGCCGGGGCCGAGCGCCCCGTCGTAGAACCCGATCACGAGGCCGGCGGCCATCGCCGCGAGCGCGTGCCGGTGGCCGGCGAAGCGGAGCGCGGTGACCTTGCCGATGTCGGGCTTGAGCAGCACGTAGGCCCCGACGACGATCAGCACCACCAGGACGATCGGGTCGAACGCCGACTTGGTGATGTGGCTCGCGACGACGGCGCCGGCCAGCGAGCCGAGGAAGGCCAGCAGCATCAACGGTCCGAACGTCTTCGGGTCGGGGCGGACCCGCCGGTAGTAGGTGAGTGAGCTGACCGTCGTACCGCACACGGACCCGAGCTTGTTGGTCGCCAGGATATGCACCGGCGCGGCTCCGGGCAGCCCGATGACCAGCGCCGGGAGCTGGATCAGCCCGCCGCCGCCGACGACCGCGTCGACGAAGCCGGCCGAGAGACCCGCGAGCCCGAGCAGCACGAACGTGAGCAGCGACGGGTCATCCACGCCCGCCACCCTAACCAGCGGGCCACACCCGGGTCGTGCCGGCAAGCGCCTGTTCGGCCCGGTTCGTGGATCATCTCCGGCACCAGGCGCCGGGGATCATCCGCAAACCCGCCGAATCCGTCCCACCTGCCGCCAGGCGGACGGCTCAGGAACCGCCGGCGAGGTAGGCCAGCAGGTCCTGTCGCGTCACCACGCCTACCGGCTTGCCGTCCTCCTGCACGAGCAGCGCGTCCTCGCCCTCGAGCGCCGACACCGCGGCCGAGACCGGCTCGTTGGAGCCGATCGTGGGGAGCGGCGCGTCCATGTGCTGCTCCACCGGGTCGACCAGCTTCGCGTGGCCGGAGAAGAGCGCCTCGAGCAGGTTGCGCTCCGAGACGGATCCGGCGACCTCGGCGGCCACGATCGGCGGCTCGGCCCGTACGACGGGCATCTGCGACACGCCGTACTCCTGCAGGATGTGCACCGCCTCGGCGATGGTCTCATTGGGGTGAGTGTGCACGAGGTCGGGGATCTGGCCGCTCTTGCCGCGCAGCACCTCCCCGACGGTCTGCGTGCCGGTGGCGGGGAGGAAGCCGTACTGCCCGAGCCACTCGTCGCTGAACACCTTGGTGAGGTAGCCGCGCCCCGAGTCCGGCAGGAGTACGACGATCACCGCGTCCTCACCTTCGGGCGTCCCGTCGAGCTCGTGGGCGAGCTGGATCGCGGCGAACGCGGCCATGCCGGAGGACCCGCCGACGAGCAGCGACTCCTCCCGCGCGAGCCGGCGGGTCATCGCGAACGAGTCGGCGTCGGAGACCTCGATGATCCGGTCCGCGATGTCCTTGTCGTAGGTGGTCGGCCAGAAGTCCTCGCCGACCCCCTCGACGAGGTAGGGCCGCCCCGAGCCGCCGGAGTAGACCGACCCGGCCGGGTCGGCGCCGACGATCTGCACGTCGGGGTTCTTCTCCTTGAGGTACTTCCCGATGCCGCTGATCGTGCCTCCGGTGCCCACACCGCACACGAAGTGCGTGATCTTGCCTTCGGTCTGCTCCCAGATCTCCGGGCCGGTGGTCTCGTAGTGCGAGCGCGGGTTGTTCGGGTTGGAGTACTGGTCGGGCTTCCAGGCGCCCTCGATCTCGCGCACCAGTCGGTCGGAGACGTTGTAGTAGGAGTCGGGGTGCTCCGGCGCGACCGCCGTCGGGCAGACGACCACCTCCGCGCCGTACGCCTTGAGCACGTTGCGCTTGTCCTCACTCACCTTGTCCGGGCACACGAACACGCACTTGTAGCCCTTGGCCTGCGCGACCATCGCCAGCCCGACGCCGGTGTTGCCGGACGTCGGCTCGACGATCGTCCCGCCCGGCTTGAGCTCGCCGGACGCCTCGGCGGCCTCCACCATGCGGACCGCGATCCGGTCCTTCACCGAGCCGCCGGGGTTGAGGTACTCCACCTTCGCGAGCACCATCGGCGCCGCCCCGTCGAGCGTCTTGTGCAGGCGGAGCAGCGGGGTGTTGCCGACCAGGTCCAGGAGTGAGTTCACATAGCGCACGTCGCGAGTTTATGCGCGAGTGAATAGGGTGGGCTGCGTGGGGAAGGCAGCAGCGGCTCGGAAGCTTGCGGCTGCCGCTGCGTACGGCGGCGGTGGCCTGTCGCTCGCGGGCGCCTCGCTGTACGGCGTGCTGCGGGCCGAGGCGGTGCTCGCGCGACGCCAGATCGGCAACGCCGACGGCGAGCCGCCGGAGCCGAGCGGCTGGTACGGGCACGGCCGTCCCGGCCCCGCGATCAAGGTCGCGCTGCTGGGCGACTCCTCGGCCGCGGGCTACGGCGTCGAGAAGGTGCAGCAGACCCCCGGCGCCCACCTGGCCTCCGGGCTCGCCGAAGGCGCGAGCCGGCGCGTGTACCTCCGCTCGGTCGCCAAGGTCGGCGCCCAGACCCGTGACCTGGCAGGGCAGATCGACGCGGTGCTCACCGTCGAGCCCGACGTCGCGGTGATCCTCGTCGGCGCCAACGACGTGACGCACACGCGGCTGCCGTCGGAGTCGGTGCGGCTGCTGTCGGAGGGCGTACGACGCCTCCGCGAGGCCGGCGTCGAGGTGGTGGTCGGGACCTGCCCCGACCTCGGCACGGTCGAGCCGATCCCGCCCCCGCTCAAGCAGGTCGCGCGGGCGTGGTCGCGGCGGCTCGCGGCTGCGCAGACCGTCGCGGTCGTCGAGGCCGGCGGCCGCACCGTCTCGCTGGGGTCGGTGCTCGGACCGGAGTTCGCGGCGACGCCCAAGGAGCTGTTCGGACCGGACCGGTTCCACCCGTCGGCCGCGGGCTACTCCAGCCTGGCGGCGGTGCTGCTCCCCTCGGTGCTCGCCGCCGTGGGTGTGATCCCGTTCGAGGAGCTCGTGCCGGAAGCCGCCCGTGGCGAGCAGGTGCTGCCGATCGCGAAGGCGGCGGTCGAGGCCGCGAAGTCGCCCGGCACGGAGATCGACGGGACCGAGGTCGGCGGCGCCAGGCGCGGCCGTCGCGGCCGGTGGGTGCAGCTGCGCCGCCGTCGCCGGCACGCCGAGTCGGTCGCCGAGTCGCCGAGCGAGGTCCCCGACGACGAGCCGGAGGATCAGCCGGCCGAGCCGGATTCCTCCGTCGACCCGAGGCTGGACCCCGCGCCCGACTGACCGGCCCCGCTCACGCAATCAGGGCACGCTCAGGCCTCGGTGAGCCGGACCTCGTCGTCCACCCGCTGCTCGACGTACTCCCGGCCGGTCCGCGGGCAGCGCCACCGGCCCTCCCCCGCCTCCTCGAGCCGCACGCCCGCGTGCCCGACCCAGCCGACCTGCCGCGCCGGCACGCCCATCACCAGCGCGAAGTCCGGCACGTCCTCGGCGACGACTGCGCCGGCAGCGACCAGCGCCCACCGACCGACCCGGACCGGCGCCACGCACACCGACCGCGCGCCCAGCGACGCGCCCTCGCCGACGTCGACGCCGACCGCCTCCCAGTCCCCGGCGCGCTTCAACGTGCCCTCCGGGTCGACCGCGCGCGGGTAGACGTCGTTCGTCAGCACCGCCGCCGGACCGACGAAGACCCCGTCGGCGAGCGTCGCCGGCTCGTAGACCAGCGCGTAGTTCTGCAGCTTCACGTTGTCGCCGATCCGGACACCGGGCCCGACGTACGCGCCGCGCCCGAGAACGCACCCGGATCCGAGCCGCGCGCCCTCACGGACCTGCGCCAGCTCCCACACGGTGGTGCCCTCGCCCAGCTCGGCGCTGTTGTCGACCTGCGCGGTCGGCTTGATGGTCGCACTCATGATGCCGTCGGACTCTACGCCAGCATCCAGCCGCCGGGTCGCCGATTGGTAGTGTCACGACTCGGCGGCGGCCGGCGGAGGGAGGGTCATGGCAGACGAGCACGCGCTGGACGTCAGCGTCATTGTGCCGGTGTACAACACCATGCCCTACCTGACCCGCACACTCGACTCGCTGCTCGCCCAGTCGATCGGCCACGACCGGCTGCAGGTCATCGCGGTCGACGACGGCTCGACCGACGGCAGCGGCGAGGAGCTCGACCGCTACGCCAAGGACCACCCCGACGTGTTCGTCGTCGTGCACCAGCCCAACTCCGGCGGCCCGGCGACCCCCTGCAACCGCGGCCTCGAGCTCGCGCGGGGCCGCTACGTGTTCTTCCTCGGCGCCGACGACTACCTCGGCGAGGAGGCCCTGGAGCGGCTGGTGACCAAGGCCGACAAGTGGGGGTCGGACGTGATCTTCGGCCGGATGGTCGGCGTCGGCGGCCGCAACGTCGACCAGCGGATCTTCGCCAAGACCCGCAAGGACCTCGACCTCATCGAGTCCGATCTGGCGTTCGCACTCTCCAACACCAAGCTCTACCGACGCTCGCTGGTCGTCGAGCGCGACCTCCACTTCTCCCGCGACCTGCGGGTGGGGAGCGACCAGCCGTTCACAATCGACGCGGTCACGCACGCCAACCGCGTCTCGGTGCTCGCCGACTACACCTACTACTACGCGGTCAAGCGGGCCGACGAGACGAACATCAGCTACTCCACCCGCTGGCGTCAGCGCGTCGGCGACATCGGCGCGGTGATGGACCACGTCGCCGCGCTGCTCGAGCCCGGCGCCCAGCGCGACGCGTTCCTGCGGCGGCACTTCGCGTGGGAGCTGACCAAGGTGCTCAACCGCGAGTTCCCGGAACTGTCCGACCCCGGCGAGCAGGCCGAGCTCGTCGAGGCGGTCGGCGAGCTCGCGGACCGCTACCTGACCGAGGGCATCGCCGAACGGCTCGGGTTCGCCAGCCGGCTCGCGCTGCGGCTCACGCAGGCCCGGGACGTGACGAACCTGCGCGCGTTCGTGGCGATCGAGGAGCCCGTCAAGACCGTCCCGCTGAGGCTGGCCGGTGACCGCGTGTACGCCGTGCTGCCCGGCTTCCGCGACGGGTCCGGCCACCCGGACGCGTGGTACGACGCGACCGAGAAGTCGATCCGCAAACGCGTGAAGAAAGAGGTCGTCGTACGGCGGCCGCGACTCGACGGGCACACGCTCACCGTGTCCGGCACGGTCCCGTTCACCGCCGACAGCGCCGACCACCTCCGCCTGTCACTGGTGCGGCTCGACGCCAAGGTCGTGCCGAAGGCGCGCCGCCGCGAGCTCGGCAAGATCGAGCCGGGCGCCGCCGACTTCCCGGTCACGCTCACCGACCGTGGGCGGGGCAATCCGACCGCGCTGACCGGTGACGTCGACCTGCGCGCGCTGCTCGACGAGGAGGCGCCGGACGGCACCCGGTGGGCGGTCCGGCTGCGCGCCGACGCCGGGCCGTGGACCTACGACGTGCCGGTGTCCTACAAGCGCGAGCCGCTGACCACCGAGGCGAGCCGCGGGCGGCGCCGGGCGTCGTTCACGGCCCGGCGCGCCAAGCGCGGCTACCTGTTCGTGGAGCGCGAGATGCTGCCCGCCGAGCTCGGCCGTCGCGTGCTGCGGCGCGCACTGAACCGCTCCTGACCGCCTGCCCGACCCGACCTGACCCACTGATGAACGAGGAACCCATGCGCATCTGCGTCGTCGCGCTCGGCAAGATCGGCCTGCCGCTGGCCGTCCAGTTCGCCACCAAGGGCCACACCGTGGTCGGCGCGGACATCGACCCGCGCGTGGTGGACCTGGTCAACGCCGGCACCGAGCCGTTCCCGGGCGAGGCAGGCCTGGGCGAGGCGATGACCCGCGTCGTCGGTGAGGGGCTGCTGTCCGCGACGACCGACGTGTCGGCCGCCGTGGCCCAGTCCGAGGCGGTGGTGCTCGTCGTACCCCTGTTCGTCGACGCCGACGGCACGCCCGACTTCCGCGCGATGGACGCCGCCACCCGCGACGTCGCGGCCGGGCTCCAGCCGGGGACGCTGGTCAGCTACGAGACCACGCTGCCGGTCGGCACCACGCGGACGCGGTGGGCGCCGATGCTGGCCGAGGGGTCGGGCCTCGCGGCGGGCGAAGACTTCCACCTGGTCTTCAGTCCCGAGCGGGTGCTGACCGGGCGGGTATTCGCCGACCTGCGCCGCTATCCCAAGCTGGTCGGCGGGATCGACGAGGCCTCGGCCCGCGCGGGCATCGACTTCTACGAGGCGGTCCTGGACTTCGACGAGCGGCCCGACCTCGACCGGCCCAACGGCGTGTGGGACCTCGGCTCGGCGGAGGCCGCGGAGCTCGCCAAGCTGGCGGAGACGACGTACCGCGACGTCAACATCGGGCTCGCCAACCAGTTCGCGCGGTACGCCGGCTCCATCGGGGTCGACGTGATGAAGGTGATCGAGGCCTGCAACACCCAGCCCTACAGCCACATCCACCTGCCCGGCATCGCGGTCGGTGGCCACTGCATCCCGGTCTACCCGCGGCTCTACCTGTGGAACGACCCCGACGCCACCGTGGTGTCCGCGGCGCGCGCGGCCAACGCCTCGATGCCGGCCTATGCGGTGGACCTCCTCGCGGCGGCGATCGGCGACCTCGTCGGGGTGTCCGTGCTGGTGCTCGGGGCGTCGTACCGGGGCGGGGTGAAGGAGACCGCGTTCTCCGGCGTGTACGGCGCGGTGGCGGAGCTCCGGGCCCGCGGGGCGAACGCGTTCGTCTCCGACCCGATGTACACCGCGGAGGAGCTCGAGGGGCTCGGCCTGCCCCCGCATAGGGGCGAGCCGATGACGGCGGCGGTGATCCAGGCCGACCACGCGGAGTACCGCTCGCTCACGCCCGACGACCTGCCCGGCGTCGACGTGCTCGTCGACGGGCGCCGCGTCACCGACGCGGCGGCGTGGGCCAGGAAGCGCCGGATCGTCATCGGCGCCTGAACCGCGCCGGTGGTTGAGGAGCGAGCGCAGCGAGCGTCTCGAAACCCATGCCGCCGCTCACTAAGGTCCGTTGGACCGCCCACGCGGCTTCTCGCGTGCCATCGGACCTTAGTGACGCGCAGCAGCCCCATCGGTGGTTGAGGAGTGAGCGCAGCGAGCGCCGCCGCCCGGCTCCATCGACCTCTGTCCCGACGCCAGGTAAGCCCGCTCCGCACGCGGCCACGCCGATTCGCATGCGTGCCGGGCTTAGCCGGTGCCCGCGGCGGACCGGTGGATCGACGCAGCCGGTAGTGTCCCCACCCATGAGCCGCTCGTTGCTACTGGTCACCGGCGCGGGGCGCAGCGGCACCAGCACCATCGCCGGCACGCTGCACCACCTCGGCATCCAGGTCCCCGGCCCCTACCTCAAGGCCAACGAGTCGAACCCGCGCGGCTTCTACGAATCGAAGTGGTCGGTCGACTTCCACAACCGGCTCCTCAAGCGCGCCAACGTCACGATCGCCGACGGCCGCCCCGAAGCCGCCGACCTCATGCACGACGCGTTTGGCGACGACGACGCCCGCGCGCTGGCCGACTGGCTCGACGAGCACGCCGCGGTCGAGGGCTGGACGGCGGTGAAGGACCCGCGCACCACGTGGACGCTCCCGCGCTGGCAGGACGCGTCCGGGGCGCTCGGCATGGACCTCGCGTACGTCGTCATGCTGCGCCACCCGGCCGAGGTGCTCGGCAGCCGCGCGACCCACTACGGCGCCCGCACCGACGCCGCCGAGGACGCCTTCGCGGTCAAGAACCTCGCCGGCTGGATCAACGCACTACTCGTCACCGAGCGGAGCACTCGCGGGCGGCGCCGCAGCTTCATGCGGTACGACGACCTCCTGGCGGATTGGCGTACGGCGATGGGACGCGTCTCCGCGGAGCTCGGCCTCGACATTCCGACCGTGCCGGAGGGCGAGCCGCATCCCGTCGACGAGTTCATCGACCCGCAGCTGAGCCGGCACCGACTCACGTGGGACGACGTACCGGTGCCTCCCGAGCTCACCGCGATCGCCGACCAGGTCTGGGACGCGTGCGCGCGCCTGGCCGACGCCGGAGGTAGCGACGCCGAGGCCGAGGCGGCAATGGACGCGGCCGGGGAGCGCTATGCCGCGATGTACCGCGCCGCGGTCCAGCTCGCCCAGGACGCCACAACCGCTGCCGCCAACGACGCGCGGCGAGAGGGCCGGCGCGAGGGCCGCAAGAAGGCGAAGGCCGACCCGGAGGTTGAGGAGCGAGCGCAGGCACCGGTGGTTGAGGAGCGAGCGCAGGCACCGGTGGTTGAGGAGCGAGCGCAGCGAGCGTCTCGAAACCTCGGCCTGCTCGCCCGCGTCACCCGCCGCGCCCACCGCTGACCGCCGTACGACGCGACCGCGACGCGAACCGCCGCTCTACCCCACCGGCGGGAGCGTCACCGTGCCGCCGGACTCCGCCGACTCCAGCACCGCCTCGGCCACCTCGACGGTCCGCAGCCCCTGCCGGAGCGTGACGATCCCCTCGCCGCCGCCGCGCATCGCGTCGCGGAACCGCTCGTGCTCGACGAGCAGCGGCTCCCGCTTGTCGAGGGCGTAGCGGATGCTGTCCCCCTCGGACACGCCCCGGAAGGCCGCGAGCGCCTCCCACCCCATCGACAGCTCGCCGTTGGCGTGGAAGCTCAGGTCACCGGTCAGCGTGTCCGCGATGAAGCACCCGCGGGCACCCGTCACCGCGGTGAACCGTTCCTTGAACGGGCTGAGCCAGTTCACCAGGTGGCTGACGATGGCACCGGAGGTGAGGTCGCCGGTCACCGACACCATGTCCTCGTGCGGCCGGCCGCTCTTGTGGAAGGTCCGCGCCGAGACCGAGGCGTACTCCTGGCCGGTCACCCAGGCCGTGAGGTCGATGTCGTGGGTCGCGAGGTCCTTGACCACGCCCACGTCGGCGATCCGGTGCGGGAACGGACCCTGCCGCCGGGTGACGACCTGGTAGACCTCGCCGAGCTCGCCCGCCTCGAGCCGGCTGCGCAGGCTCTGCAGCGCCGGGTTGTACCGCTCGATGTGTCCGACCCCCGCGACGAGCCCGGCTGCCTCGAACGCCTCCACCAGCTTGCGGGCGGCGACCAGCGACTCGGCCAACGGCTTTTCGATCAGCGCACCCACGCCGGCGGCGGCGAGCTCGAGGCCCACCTCCTCGTGCATGCCGGTCGGGCAGGCGACGACCGCGTAGTCGATACCCCGCGCGATCAGCGAGGCGACGTCCGGCACGACCTCGGCGCCCTGGCCACGCCCGTGCGGGTCGCCGTCCGGGTCGGCGATCGCGACCAGCGAGACGCCCTCGAGACCCGCCAGCACGCGGGCGTGGTGGCGGCCCATCGCGCCGAGCCCCACCAGGCCGGCGCGCAGCGGCGCGCTGCTCACGACTCCTCCGTCAGCTCGTTGACCGCGTCGACGATCCGGCCGAGCTCCTCGTCGGTCAGCCCCGGCCAGACCGGCAGCGACAGCACCTCGTCGGCTGCGCGCATCGTCTCGGGCAGGTCCCAGTCGCGGTTCGCGGGGTGCGCACCGGGCAGGTAGGGCCGCAGCAGGTGGATCGGCGTCGGGTAGTAGACCGCGGAACCGATGCCGCGCTCGGTCAGCCCCGCCTGTACGGCGTCCCGGCGGCCGTCGCGCACGCGGATCGTGTACTGGTGGAACACGTGCGTGGCCTTCGGCGCGACCGGCGGCACCCCGACGTGCTTGAGCCCCGCCGAGAGCGTCGCGGCGTTGGCCTGCCGCTGCTCGTTCCAGCCGGCCAGCTTGGTGAGCTGCGCGCGTCCGATGGCCGCCGCGACGTCGGTCAGCCGCATGTTCGCGCCGACCACCTCGTTGGCGTAGCGCTGCTCCATCCCCTGGTTGCGCAGCAGCCGCACCATCCGGGCGAAGTCGGCGTCGGCCGTGGTGACCATGCCGCCCTCGAGCGAGTGCATGTTCTTGGTCGGGTAGAAGCTGAAGCAGCCCGCCTGCCCCCACGCCCCCACCGGCCGGCCGTCCCACGTCGCGCCGTGCGCCTGGGCGGCGTCCTCGACGACGGCGAGCCCGTGCCGCTCGGCGACGGCCGAGATTGCGGTCATGTCCGCGGGGTGGCCGTAGAGGTGGACCGGCATGATCGCCGCCGTCCGCGGCCCGACGGCAGCAGCAACGGCATCCGGGTCGAGGCAGAAGCTGTCCGGCTCGATGTCGGCGAACACCGGCTCCGCGCCGGCGAGGCGTACGGCGTTGGCCGAGGCCGCGAACGAGAACGACGGCACGATCACCTCGTCGCCCGGCTTCAGCCCGAGCGCCATCAGCGCGAGCTGGAGCGCGGAGGTCCCGGAGTTGACCGCGACGCAGTGCCGGCCGTCGACGAACGCGGCGAACTCGTCCTCGAAGCCCTTGACCTCGGGTCCTTGGACGACCATGCCGCTGCGCAGGACGCGCACGGCGGCCTCGATCTCGTCGTCGCCGATGACCGGGCGTGCCGGCGGGATGAAGTCAGGCCGCGACATGCGTCGGAGCCTAACAGTGGGTCTGGGTCACCCCGCCCGCCGCATCACCGCGCGCGGCGCGCATCACCCCGCCCGCGTCACCTCGCGCACTGCCGCGTCGCCGCCCCGTCCCGCAGGCTCAGCGCACCACCGAGCAGGATCCGGTCCTGCATGCCGAGGTTCTTCGCCACGCCGTACACCGGCCTCGGCAGGCAGCGGGGCCGCGCGAGCAGCAACGGTCCGCCCTTCACCGTCGCGGCAGGCACGCCGGCCAGCGCGTCGGGGAAGTTGAGCCCGGAGGCGAAGTAGCCGAGCTCCGAGGCCGACCAGCCGGTCCGCGCCACGAGCGCAGAGGTGGCGAAGCGGTCCGCCCCTGCGATCCGGGACACCGCGGCGTTCGGCAGCAGCTGGGTGGCCTGCGCCGACACGTTGTCGGTCAGCGCGACCGTCCCGCCGAGCAGCACGACCTTCGACGGGGCGAGCCGGACGAGCGTCTTCCGGGTCGGCTTGGGGATCCGGTTGGTCGCGGCGAGCAGCACCGGCGCGTTCTGCCGGGCCGCCAGCACGCCGCCGGACAGCGCGTCGGGGTAGGACAGTCCGGACGCCAGGTAGACCGTGTCGGCGTGCTCGGGCCAGAACTGCTTGCTGATCAGCTTGCCGGTGCCGTAGCGGGTGTAGCCGGCGAGGCGCACGACAGGGGCGTACGACGAGACCTGCTGCGCGACCGTCGCGGAGACGGCGTTCTCACCGCCGAGCACGTAGACCGTCGAGGGCCGGAGCTGCTGCAGGGCCGCGGCCGTCTCGTCGGGCAGCGAGGTCGCGTGCGTCAGCAGGATCGGTCCGCGCCGTCCGGCCGCGGGGCTCCCCGACAGCGCGTCGGGGAAGTTGTCACCGGACGCGAGGAACACCGCCGGCACCGGACCGGTGAAGGTGTCCTTCGCGATGGCGGCCGCGGTGGCGAACCGGTCGTCGGCCGCGACCCGGCTCACCGACGGGGGCGGCGGCTCGGTCGGGGTCGGCGTCGGAGTGGGTGTCGGGGTCGGGGTGGGCGTCGGTGACGGGGTCGCGCTCGCCGCCGGCGCGTCGGCGATCATCCTCGCCACGCGCTGACGCAGGTTGCCGTTGACCAGCCAGTCGTAGGCGTACTTGCCCGGACAGGCGGTCGCCGTGGCCGGACGGATCCCGGCCTTGTAGACGTCCCGGTGCCCGGCGATCGTCGGAATGGTGTGGCCGCCGAAGCTCGCCGTACCCATCGGGTCGACGCCGAACGACGCGAGCCGCCAGGCCATGAACCGGACCACGGCGTCCTGCAGGGCCGAGGGAACGATGGCGTTCTCGAAGTTGCCGATCATCGAGATGCCGGTCGTGTAGGTGTTCACGTCCCAGTTGCCGGCGTGCGCGCCGCGGACCTGCTTCTCGATGCCGCCGCGTCGGCCCTGGTAGATCACGCCGTACTTGTCGACGAGGAAGTTGTAGCCGATGTCGCACCAGCCGCGGGACTTGGTGTGGTACAGGTGGATCGCCCGGACGATGCCCGGGGCCTCCGCCGCGGTGTAGTCGTTGCTGTTGACCGTGTGGTGCAGCACGATCCCCTTCATGTTGGGGACGGTGTTCGGGGTGTCGCACGACACCTCGCTGCTGCGGTCGACGCCCCACTGCTTGCGCGTCACGATCGTCGGACGCGGCGGGATCCCGCCGGAGGTCGCGGCCGAGAGCTGCGCGGAGCTCGGGTCGGAGCCGGGCGCCTCGGCGAGGCCGGTGCCACCGTCGATGAGCGCGACCTGGACGTCCTCCGGCGCTGCGCCCACGGCCGAGAGCAGCCGCACCGCGACGCCGTCGGACGTGCCGACCCAGGTCGGCTTGGTGCCGGCGCGGACCTCGGTGTCCGCCGCCGTGTCGCTCTGCGTGTCCGACTCCGACGGCCCGTCGTCGTCGATCACCAGCGCCTGCCAGCCGGTCCACCCCGTCGCGGCGTCGTGGACGCGCACCTCGACCTCGAGGTCCGCGGGGCCGGTGCCGGCGAGCCAGGTGACGCCGACCATGCCGTAGTGCTCGGTGTTCTCCGCGCCGAGCTCGGCGACCACGACCTTCTCGCCGGAGCCGGCGAGCTGCAGGTCCCCGGCGACCGGCACCGACAGCGATGTCAGCGAGGCGTCGCCGTCGCCCACCGGCAGGTCGGCGGCGGGGTTGCTCGCACGGTCGTCGTCCGAGCCGCCGTCGAAGCCGGGGCCGAGCGCCCACAGCGGGATAGCCACCGCCGCCAGGCCCACCAGCAGCGACAGGCTAACCCGCATCACGAGAGCGCGGACGGTCGGACGTTGCTGCTGCATGCGGCACCCCAGGTACGACGGCTGTGTTGCGTTACCAAAGTGACCATTGTGACAAAGGCCCGCCGATTTCGCAGGCTGCCGTGCCGATCCACCGCTGCCCGCTCCGATCACCGCACGCCGTATCGTGTCCGCCGGACCACGTTGCCCCACCGGAGGACCCCAAAATGAGCGCCGCAGCCACCCAGCCCACGAAGCGAGGACGCCGTGGCCGGGGCCGAGTCGTGATGCTCGTCGACACTGGGGTCGAGGGCGACTCCCGGGTGCAGAAGCAGGCCCGGTCGATGGCCGAGCGCGGCTGGGACGTCCTACTGCTGGGGAAGTCCCCGGACAACAAGGAACACCGCTGGAAGCTGGGCGACGCGCGGGTCAGGCTGGTGCCGGTGTCGCTGCCCCTGGCCAGGCGCCGCTACGAGTTCCGCCGCGCTCCCCTGCGCTCTCCGCTCGCCTACCCTCCGGGCCGGATGGCGAAGTACGCCGAGCGCATGGCCCTGGCGCGCCGGGAGGAGGCCCGCACCCGGCGAGTCGCCCTGGCGGCGAAGCTGGCCGACGGGGAGAAGACCCCCGTGACAGCGCTGCCCGAGCGAGCGCGCGTCCTGGCCAGCCGGACCTACGCGAAGGCCTACGGCGAGCTCGTCGAGGTACGCCTGGCACGGACCGAGGCCCTCCAGGAGCGCCGGGCCCGGCTCGACGCGCCGCTGGACCGGATGACCACCGCGTTCTGGCAGCGGACGATGGGCAAGCGGGCCTGGCGCAAGCTCGACCCGAGCCTGTGGGACTGGGAGCTCGCGATGGGGCCAGTGGTCGACCAGCTGAAGCCCGACCTGATCCACGCCAACGACTTCCGGATGCTCGGCGTCGGCGCGCGCGCGAAGCTGCGAGCCCGCGCCGAGGGCCGAGACGTGAAGCTCGTCTGGGACTCCCACGAATACCTGCCCGGGATCAACCCGTGGAGCAGCCACCCCCGCTGGCACAAGGCGATGATCGCCCACGAGGCGGAGTACGCGCCGTACGCCGACGCCGTCACCACCGTCTCGGAGATGATGGTCGAGCTCCTCGTCGCCGACCACGGGCTGAAGACCGAGCCGGCGATCGTGCGCAACGCGCCCACCCGCGGGCCGGACCCGGACGACCCAGGACCCAGCGTGAGGGAGGTCGCCGGGCTCGGACCGGAGGTCCCGCTGATGCTGTACGTCGGGGTGATGACCCCGGCCCGCGGGGTGGACACGCTCGTCGAAGCGCTGCCCCAGCTGGACGGGGTTCACCTCGGCTTCGTGGCGCGGCCGTCGGCCAACCTGCAGCGCATCCTGGACAAGGCCGCCGACCTCGGCGTGGCCGACCGGGTGCACCACCTGCCCTACGTCGAGGTCGACCGGATCTGCAGCTACATCGCCTCCGCCGACCTCGGCATCTCCCCCGCGCTCCACCTGCCGAACCACGACGTGGACCTTCCGACGAAGTTCTACGAGTACACCCAGGCTCGTCTCCCGGTCGTGGTCAGCGACGCCAAGACGATCTCCGAGACCACCCGCCGCCTCGGCGTGGGAGAGGTCTTCGCGGCCGGGAACGCCGACGACTTCGCCCGGGCGGTCCGTGGGCTGCTCGCCAACAAGGACCGCTACGCCAAGGCGTACGACGACGTCCAGCCGGTGCTGTCCCAGTGGATCTGGGACCGGCAGGCCGACGTGCTCGACTCCGTGTACGCCGACCTGCTCGGTAGCTGACCTTCGAGCGCCAGGAGAGACCTTGCTTCCCCACGTCTTCGCCTACGGGATGTCCCGGTCGGGCACCACGCTGCTGACCACCATCCTCGACTCGCACCCCGACGTGTCTATGGGCTACGAGCTGATGACCACCGGGATCAACGACGCCCGGAGCGCAGCGGAGCAGATCCTCGACGCGCACCCCGACGAGCCCCGCGCCTGCTCGGCCGAGCTGGAGCGGCGCGGGCACGAGCAGCTCGGCAAGCTCGTGCACCGCGCCGACCGGGCCCTGGTCACGCCGCACGAGCTCGCTGCGCTGCTCCGGGACCTGGCCGACGCCGGCCACGCGGACCTCGACTCGTTCGACGGCCGGGTCGCACTCGCCTCGGCGGTCGTCGCGCTCAAGGCGCGCAAGGAGGGCACCCAGGTCACCGGCTACAAGCTCAACGCCCCCAAGATCGGCGCCTTCGACAAGCGCGTCCAGGGGCAGGCGGCCTACGTATTCATCCTGCGTGACCCCCGCGACATCTGGCGCTCACACATCGAGAACGACTTCGGCCGTACCGCGGAGGCCGTCGCTCACACCTGGACCGGCTACCTCAGCACCTTCGAACGCTTCGCGAAGAAGCACCCGGGGCGGACCCACCTGGTCCGCTACGAGGACCTCGTCGCATCACCGACTGAGCGCCTGGACGAGCTGTGCGCGGCCATCGGCCTGCCCCGGGCGTCGACGATGGACCGCTTCAACCAGTCGAAGGCAAGCGTGCTGCGCGGCGGCCACGCCAACTCCGAGAACCTGCAAAAGGACTTCTTCACCTCGAGCGTCGGCCGCTTCCGCGACGAGCTCAGCGAGCAGGACCTCGAGACCATCGAGTCGATCTGCTCCGAGGGGATGGCCGCCCACGGCTATGAGCCGGTCACCTCGGTCGGCTTCCGGTTCAGCACCAAGGAGCTGAACGAGCGGGACCGGTGGCTGGCCAAGCGCCGCAACTACTTCCGTGACGAGTACGCCGGCCTGGTCCTCCCCGCCGTCGAGGCGTTCCCCCACCTGACCTGGGCCGAGGCCACCGCCCGGCCCCGGGACGCCGAGCCGGCCGACCTGCTGCTGATCCGGCACGACATCGACCAGGACATCGACAACGCGGTCCGGCTCGCCCGGTGGGAGGCCGAGCGCGACATCCGCGCGACGTACTGCGTCCTGCACACCGCCTGGTACTACGGCCGCAAGGAGAAGGGGCGCACGGTCCGGCGCAGCCAGCAGATGGTCGACGCCTGCCTCGAGATCCAGTCGCTGGGCCACGAGATCAACCTGCACAACAACACGGTCGTCGTGGGGCTCAAGACCGGTGCCGACCCCTACGACGTGCTCGCCGAGGAGCTCGACTTCCTGCGCAG